>NZ_AFGF01000107.1 GCF_000219125.1 Acetonema longum DSM 6540 | reverse complement strand
AAACAGACGGTATTAAATGATTTAACCTTTAGTAAGATGATGGTTGCCATGAAATCCGTAATAGCTACTGAATACACAGCGAAATGCCCGGTTTGCGGTGAGAAAATGGCTGTCGGCGAAGGGGTTTTGCGTGGAGAGGTAGGAGAAAAGGGAGTAAACCATGCCTATGTGTTAGCGGAGGTTGATATACACTGCTGCCCTAATATCAATTGCGGACACTTTATAGTAGAAAAGGGGTGAGGAATAATGGAAATAAAGTATTGTGTAGGTACAGAAGGATTTGACCTTATAATTACTCCCCTCAAATGGGTTTGGGGTATGGGCATGTATCTGGTGAATGAAAAGCATGAAAAAGAATTTGTTCAATATATGTATAGGACTGTATGCAAACGGTATAAAGGCACTAGATTCAATAGAATAGTACCAGAACGCGGGAGGGGAAAAGAAGAAATTAAATGCATAAATGGCCGTGTTTATCAGGTAGCTGATATGCAGCATACTATACAGTGGTATTTCGACAACGGCTTTTTCTATATCGACCCTCACTATGAAGAAGAATTCATTCGCAATAAGGGAAAGGTTGATTTTAAGAATGCTATGAGGATTGAAGCATAGCAAGTTTAACGGTCAGGGTTAATTCCTGGCCGTATTCTTTCTTGGAGCGGGCGACGAGATTCGAACTTGGGACAGCATCAATATTTCGCTAGAAATTTGATGCTATATACCTCGGTGCTATCCTTGACTTTTTATACACTCCTATAGTACAATAAATCTGCATTAGGAAGCCGGTTAAAAAGACGGCTAGAGGTTGATATATCTAGGTTTGCTGAAAATCAATTTCTCCTTGGGAAGTATACCTCAAGCCGTTTTTGAGGTATATTAAATCTTACTGATTTAGTGTGAATTCAGTAAAATCAATACTTTTGCGGGCGTAGCTCAGCGGTAGAGTACCGGCTTCCCAAGCCGAGGGTCGCGAGTTCGAATCTCGTCGCCCGCTCCAGAGAATTTTTAACCTTCCAGGTATTTCTGGAAGGTTTTTATATTAAAAACTGCAGAATAAGTTATAGGAGAGGTGAAATATGATGACTATCATTGCCGTTAACGGCAGCCCGCGGAAAAATTGGAATACTGGTATTCTGCTGCAAAAAGCGCTGGATGGTGCAGCGGCAGCAGGGGCGCAGACCGAACTGGTCCACTTGTACGATTTAAGTTACAAGGGCTGTACCGGTTGTCTGGCATGTAAACGCAAAAAGGGAGCCAGCCTGGGACGCTGCGCCATCCGGGATGATTTGCAGCCGGTATTGGAGCGTATCGGGGAGTGCGACGGTTTGATTCTGGGCTCGCCGATTTATTTCAGTGAGGTCACCGGTGAGATGCGTTCATTTTTGGAACGGTTGCTGTTTCAGTATCTGTCTTACGACCAGGAGCGTGTTGCGCGCACGCCCCGGCCAATCCCCAGTGCCTTTATTTATACCATGAACGTGCAGGAAGCGATGCTGACCAATATCGGCTATACAGCCAGGCTTGAAGGCTATAAAAGTCTGCTGGAACGGGTTCTGCTGAGCCCCTCCCGTTCATTAGCCGTTACGGAGACACTGCAAACCGAGGATTATAGCAAATATCATATGAGTATGTTCGATGAGGTCCAGCGCCGCAGCCGCCGTCAGGAAATCTTCCCGGTTGACTGCGAGAAGGCCTATGCCCTTGGCGCCGCCCTGACAGCAAGATAGAAAACGGCAGACGATATGTCCGGCGACCATAAAAACGAAACAGGAATGATGTCAATGATCTATGAAAATATCTGCTCCGGAATCTTTCTTTCCCGCCCTAACCGGTTTATCGCTCAGGTGGAGATCAACGGCAGGATCGAGACATGTCATGTGAAGAATACCGGCCGCTGCGCGGAACTTTTAATCCCCGGCGTGACGGTCATGGTCCAGCAGGTAGACAGTCCTGGCCGCTTGACCGGGTATGATTTAATTTCTGTCTGGAAAGGCGACCGGCTGATCAATATGGACAGCGCCGTGCCGAATAAGATCTTTGCCGAATACCTGCGGAGCGGCCAATACATAAAGGGCCTGACTCTCATTAAGCCGGAAACGGGATTTGGCAATTCACGCTTTGACTTTTACCTGGAGGCGGGAGAACGGAAAATTTTTATCGAGGTCAAGGGAGTGACGCTGGAAGAAGACGGCGTTGCCCTGTTTCCCGATGCGCCTACCGAACGCGGCGTGAAACATCTGCGGGAATTGATCCGCTGCCTGGATGCAGGCTTCGAGGCTCAGGCAGTTTTTATCATCCAGATGAAAGGATTGCGCTATTTTACCCCCAATGTCAGAACTCACGCCGCGTTCGACGAAGCTTTAAAAGCTGCGAACAAAGCCGGTGTAACCGTCAGGGCCATGGATTGCTGGGTAGGGGACAATCGTATCGCAGTTGCTGATCCGGTACCGGTAAAATTATAAGCAGCTTACGGGGATGGCAGTCTAACGGAATAGGCACAGTCCGATGTTATGTAAGCTTGTTTAGCCTTTAGCGCTTTTGCCGGAGGCTTTTGTTCTAATTTATTCCAAAAAAAGGATGTTGACGATTGGTGTAGAAGTTCAATAAAATGTTGTAATTGTTTCCGAAGTTATATGGTGTGTTCCGCAGGCGGAAGGGGTGAAATATCGGATGATCTTCGCGATTAGGCCGATCAAACTGTTAAAAGCATTGTCGCAATCCCTTGAACTGACTGTCAACAAGACGTCTCAGCATCATTGGCGGACGGCAATGATTGCCTATCGGATTGCCGAGTATATCGGCATGAATGAAAGGACGCAACAAGCTCTGGTATATGCCGCTTTATTGCATGATATCGGCGCCGCTTCGGATTGGGAAGAAAGACGAAAACTGCAATCGTTTGAGATCAGCAATGAGATGCATCACCATGCCTGGTCAGGGTATGTCCTGCTGAAGAATTCACCCCAATTGGGCTTTTTAGCCGATTATATCCGCCACCATCACGATTTTTGGGACGGGTCGAGCCCGAACGGCAAGGCCGGGACGGAAATTCCCCTGATTAGCCGCATTATTGCACTGGCCGACCGGATTGAGGTATTGCTGCAGGACGATGTATATATACTGGACCAACGCCGGGACATATTGACGGCAGTTCGCAAGGGAAGCGGCACTGTCTTTGAGCCGGAATTGGTCGGGGTGATCAGTGAAATTTCCTGCCAGGAGAGTTTTTGGCTGGACTTAATGAACGCCAACTATTATACAGGATTTTTCGAGATGTTTGACTGGGGACGGTTCCGTTACAGCATTGATGATATGCTGGATATCGCTGAAGTATTTGCGACGATTATCGACCGTACCAGCCAGTTTACCGCCGCCCATTCCCGTAAGGTTTCCTGCCTTTCCGCCTTCTTAGCCCAGGTCAAGGGCTATAGTGAAGAAGAAATTAAATTGATGCGGATTGCCGGATTGATGCATGACCTTGGGAAACTGGCGATTCCCAATGAAATTCTGGAAAAGAACAGCCAGTTGACTGAACAGGAATACGCGATCATTAAACAGCATACCTATTATACTTACCGGCTGCTGGAGCAAATCGACGGATTCCAGATGGTTGCCGAGTGGGCAGCATATCACCATGAAACCATTGACGGCACCGGCTATCCCTTTCGGATCGGAGGCGCCGGCTTATCTCTGGGGTCCCGCATGGTAGCGGTTGCCGACGTGTTTGCCGCCTTGGCTGAAGACAGGCCATACCGGAAGCCGATGGAGTTTGCCCAGTTGGTCAAAGTAATGCAGAGCATGGCGGAATGTGGGAAAATTGACGGCAGCCTGGTGAAGGACCTGTTTAGTCATAAAGAAGAGATTTATGCCCTGCTGGCCGGAATCCAAAGTAAAGTGGCAGTATAGCCTGAGTGCAGGCGATTCTTGACTTTGCGTCAGCCGTGCGCTATAATATTAAGGTGTTCACGCCGGTATAGCTCAGCTGGTAGAGCATCTCATTCGTAATGAGAGGGTCGCAGGTTCGAATCCTGTTATCGGCTCCAGAAAAGCATAGAAGTTTCGGGCCCTAGCGGGTTCGGAACTTTTTTATTTATGTTAATATATGTCCCTTTCTGTGTCCACAAGAGGGTAAAAAATAAGATTTATGCAGTTTTAAACAGTTGTAAACACAATAAAACACTGACAATCATTTTTTAAATCTCTCCTCCAGTGCCTTGAGCGATTCTCTTTTCTCCAATGGGATGAAGTGTGAGTACTTATTATAGGTAACATAGATATCGCTATGGCCCAAGCGCTTGGACACATAAAATAAATCTTCCCCGGCGGCCAGGAGATGGCTTGCATGAGTATGGCGGAGACAGTGAAATCCGAGCCGGGTGATACTGACCTTCTTACAGAAGTCCGGGAACCAGGAACTTATGGTATCGGGATGGCTTTGCAGGCCATCTTCACGGCAGAATACGAGCCCAAGTTTATTATATTTATCTTCTAGGCGAACTTTAAACGGTGCCTGTCGGCACGCTTCGGCCCGAAAAGCATTCAACACCTCATCGGTGACCTCTATACGGCGCCGCTTTTTATTTTTTGTGGACTTAAATTCGTATCCGTTAAGCTTAGTATGTACCAGGGCGCGACGGACCCAAATAGTATTGTTTTTAAAATTAATGTCTTCCCATCGTAGGGCCAGTAACTCACCTCGTCGCATGCCCGTCCTCAGGGCGACCGCGATTAGATTTATGTAGGGGGCGGCCGCAGGATCGTCGGCGGCTGCACTCTCTAGTTTAATAATTTCGTCCTGGGTGAAGACCTTGACTATTTCTTCTTCGTTGTCGTCGTCTACCGTTGCGACTGGGTCCGGCAATGTCATTTTTATGGCAACGTTTTTTTCTAGAATTCCATCCTCATAGATAGCGTCCTGGAGCAGCCGGCGGATGAAGGCATGATGATATTTAACGACATCTATGCCTACTTCTTTTCGCTCCTCAGTTTCGCCGCGCAGTTTTTTAGGATAGATTTTCGATGGTTTGAGATTATCAAGATGTCCCACGCCAATAATCTGCTGATAAAATTTATTTAGATCATCTCGCGCCAACTCCCGAGGTTCAATTGTCCCGATCCATGGTATAATTCGTAAATCGGCACATCTCTTGTAGCTTTCATAGGTCTTAGACTCTAATTTTTGGGCTGCTGGTGTTTTAAACCAATGTTCAATATATTTTTCCAGTGTGATATGACTGGGCGGTTTATATGTCTTTTGAGCTAACTGCAGTTCAATTTTCAGCTTTTCTTGCTTGGCAATTTCTTCGTCTGTTGTTTCGATGACATATGTATCCTTTTTTCTCTTCTGGTCAACCGGATCAATACCATGGTCAATAATCATAGTTATTGATTTTTTTGATCGTTTCTCATATCTGACTGTAGCCATGATTCCTCCTTCGAAAAAATATGTTGTTTGATGGTCGGAAAAGTAACCTAAAAGGAACGATTGAAAGGCACTTCTTTGTCTTTGATTACAAGGGGTTGTACTTCCCTATTCTGAACTACTTCAAGTCGCTTTAACACCCAATCTGCGGACGTTTGATCCGTGAATTCTTTAAATGCGATGTTACAACTGTTCTTACTAGAATGTGCGCAATGAATATTGCTGACCGAATATGAATTCCATATAGAGATCCATTTGCCTATGTAATACATTTGGTTCTTAAAAACAACTGGATCGCCAGGGAACCAGCTTGAACAATATGCGTATAGTTTCTCGCTTTTTGGAACAACTTGCTTGATATAAGCAAGACTATTATATTCACAAAATGCCTGTAGCAAGCTGGTTTGAGGGGTATATGCTGAAAAGCCATGTTCTTTCCCTGTTAGCATAAACCAAAATAATCCTTCGCCTTTTCGCTCTATATCTATTATTGATAATTGCTGATGAAAATCGTTTAGTTCGTTCCGCGTTGGATGAAAAGATTTACTTTTGGGAATTTCTAGAACGTTTTTAATAAATGGATCAATCTGATCGCGATAAAGCGTTCCACCTATACTGAAATACATAACTGTGTCAGAATTATCAAATGGCCACATTGCAATACCTCTCGATCTCTTACTGATGAAGGACTACCACTTCTTTTTTGACTCCAATACTCTGCCAATAATGCAAACATGCTCTAATTCTTGACCGGTTACAATTCTAGGAGGATACGCCTGGTTGAACGAGTGCAAAAACAGGCTACCGTTATTTCTATAAACTTGTTTTACCATGGTTTCGTCGCCAATTGATAGAACTGCAAGTTGGCCGTTATCAACAGATGATTGTTCAGCAACAATGAGATGATCACCCTCTTTAATGTCGGGGGACATACTATCGCCACGTACTTTATAAATGATGCAATTTTTCCCGGCTATCGTTGTCTTTTCAACGCGTTCCCAATCAATAATGTCAGCCTCGGCATAGGAAATCCCATTAGGTCCCCCCTTGACATCGGCAAGTATGGGCAACCAGACGAAGTCTGAATGGTTTATTGATTGTGATTCAGTTCCTTCGGCAAACTCCTGAAATATAGATTTGTTAGGATTGTTTGATCGCCCCAAAAGATAATCCGTAGTAACTCCAAAGAAATTAGCAAGCTTAATTAACATATATGGATCTGGGGTAGCCTTATCGGTTTCCCACTTTGCAATGGCTTGTTGGCTCATTCCAAGATGAGTCGCTAAAGCTGACTGTGAAATATCTTTCTTGGCTCTTAATTCTTTTAGTCGTTGCACAAACACAATAGAAGCCTCCTTTTATTTTCATTCTACTACTAATAGTAGTGAAATAAAAGGGCGATATTTAGTAAATTTAGTAGTTGAAATACTATTGACAACTACTAAAGGTAGTATTACAATAAAATCAAGAATTATACTGCCATGGGTGATTGGATGGAGGTGATGATTGTGCGTGAAAAGCTGACTGAATTTCGCGGTGAACGTACCCAAGAAGAAATGGCAGGTTTATATGGTGTTTCTCAGCAATTGTGGAGTAAATGGGAAAGAGGAGCTTGCTGCCCCTCTCCGGCAATGATGAAGCAATTGGAGGTGGATACAGGAATACCAATGGAGACTCTTTTTTTTGACGCTTTCAACAACCAAATGGAGTTAAAAGACGAACCTGCAACCAAAACAACGGCGTAAAACGGTAAGAAAGTGAGGTGAGAATATGAAATGTTCAAAGTGCTCTACTGCACTTAACGGAAATGAAAAGTTTTGCGCAGAGTGTGGCACTCCGGTACCAAAACCTGAACCAAAGATGCCAGAACCACAAGAAAAGATATCTTCGATCATGACAATGAGCCAAGCTGCCAAATTCATGAAGGTATCGCGTTGCCAGATATATGTCCTGATAAAAAACGATGGATTACCGTATTTCTGGCTTGGAAAGCGACGCCGGTTTATCAAAGATGAACTGCTTGCTTGGTCGAAAAACAGACAGGTTTCTGCGTAAGAAGGACTAGCGGCCTACCCAGTGGGGAAGGACGGAAAGGATGGCATTCCTCGTGAGTATGCAACATGTGTATGTAGTTGATCTAAAAGGAGCCAAATGGGAAACCCACCACGGAGTCTGTTTTGTGGACCCCAGGCATTTGAGGGAATTCGTGGATGTGAGTATCGGCTATGGAGATACTTTAGTTTTTATCCCGCATCGGCCAGAGACGGATGTTTGTGAATCAATTCCGCTTGACGGACCGGATGATGAGTTTTAACTTTTCGGGACTGATACCAGCGGCGATAGCTTCGTCAATTGCTTGATTGTAAGCCGAACGATTATTGGATGCGTCAACGGCGTCGTCCAACAAGTAACTAGGCGGCACGTTTAATGCTCTTGCCAGAATTACAACTTTTTCAATTTTTGGTGTGCGCCGGTTGTTTTCAATATGAGTTATATATGATTGGGTAGCGCCAACTTTGGTCGCTAACTCTTCTTGTGAAATTTGAAGCAATTCCCGCGCATGCTTGACTTTATCGCCGAATTTCATGTGATTCCCTCCGTGTAAACATTATCCAGTAATCATAGTTTAGTGTTTTTGATGTCATTAGACAAGGGGGTGATAAAACTGTTTGACGGCAAAGAGAAACCCGCCTCTGCAGCAACAGAGACGGGCCAGGTACATCCACTATTTAAAAGTATTATCAATGCTCATTTTAACATAATGAGCGAAGGAGGACAAGTAGATGAATGGATTAATCGATCGGGAAAACATGGTGAAACGTTTGCTGGCACTGCCGGCGGAAATATACGAAGCGGAAAAGAAAGTGGCTGCAGCCTATGAAATTCAAAAAACAGCTCAATCGCTGTTGAAAGATTTGGAAGACAGCTTGTTGTTTGCTGTTAAAGAGGACGGCACTAAGTTTATTTCGGGAAAAAACGAGGCTGAACGGTCAGCGCAGATTCGTGAACACACAAAAAGTAGTCGGGAGACATTGCAATCGTTGGAGGACGCGGTCATTACCAGTCGGCTAGAACTAAGCAAGCTGCAAAATGAGTTGGCGTCTATGAAAGCCATTGCGCGGCTGCTGGAGGTATCTGCATGAACGATCTGTTGGAGATTGATACCAAAAAGTACAATGTCTTAGCTCCAACGCCAAGCTTAAAGAAAATTTCGCAGTGGCAAAAGGCGAGTTTCACAGAGGTTTCCGTCAACCTGGACCCGGATGCCGGCGATATCTTCAAGGTTGGCAGTCGAATGGTAGGGCAGGGCGACAAAAAAGAATTTGTTGATTTATACAGTCCGGCCAAACCTTTATTAATGCGTATAGCAAATGCGGCCGGTGTCGTTTGGAACTGGCGCGACAGCGGCCCCATTGGACAACCAACCCGCGACTATATCATGTACCGGGCGATTGGAGCAGTGAAACTTCCTGACGGGACCTATCAGTCAATCATGGCAACGAAGGAACTTGACCTGACAATTATTGAGGATGAACTGCGCGAACAATTCACCAAAAAAGCGGGGTATCCGCAGGACGTTAACCTGCAGTACAAATACAAAGGTGAGATTAGAAAAAGGAAAGACACTAAAGGGAAGGACGTTGAAAAGTTCTACCTGTCAGATGTAGATAAGCCGCGCTGGGTAGAAGACAACGTCAATACGAATATGATTCAGTGGCGCAAGAGCAAAACGGCTAAAGCGGAGACAGGCGCCATTCTCAGGGTAATCAGGTTGGCGTTTGGGATGAAAGGGCAGTATACCAGGACGGAACTTGAAAAGCCTTTTGTGGTTCCTCGGTATGACTTCTGCCCGGATATCTCCGATCCGGATGTTCGGCAATTACTGATCGCTCAAGGCAACATGTCCCTTAATAGCCTGTTTGGGGCGGTGCCGGAGTCGATGATCATGCGGCCTCACGTATTGGAAGTGTCGGGCGATGATGAAGAGGATTCAACCCATACCGTTTATCCCTTGCCGCCCGATGAATTGCCGGTTGAAACAAAAGAGAGCGCCGGCACTGATAAGGCTCAGGCGGCGCCGAAAAGCGACAATCCAGTCCATAAAGATGTTTGCAGTGACTGCGGCAAAAGCATTACGGCAAAGGTTGCCAAGTACAGTTCTGATAAGATTGGCCGTGCGCTTTGCATGGATTGCCAGAAAAAATAAGGGGGCAACGGCGGTATGAGAATAGTGAAAATGGCGCATGTAGCCGACGCGCACTGGGGCCTGAACTACCCGGGCCCCAACCCTTCCTCCAGGTTCGAAGATATTTCTCGAACCATGGATTGGGTAGCGGATAAAATCATTGCTGAACGCTGCCAGTATGTGTTGTTCAGCGGCGATGCTTTCAAGGATTCTAATGTGATGATTAACCGGGCCAGCGTCGAGATTAAAGCATTTGTGACATGGATTCGGAAATTGACGGCTCACGGCATAAAAGTGGTTATCATATCGGGAACTCCGAGCCACGATTCTGTAGCTGCCTACGAGATCATTAAGGAAATGGATCTGAAAAACACTTATATCTACACCCATCCCGGGATTATTGATTTTAGTGACTTTGAAGTAGTGTGTTTCCCAGGATTAAACCGGTCATCGATCCTGACGCAGGAAGAATACCGGGGGCTACAGCCGCATGAAGTACATCAGGAAATGACCAGTAAAATCGCCATTGCCTTGAAGGGGCTGAGGGCACAATGCTCTTGCAGTGAAACACCGGTAGTCTTGATGTCGCATATGACTTACGCTCAGGCCGATACTGGATTCAGCGACTTACTCATGCAACATGAACCGGTTTTGACGGATGAATCAGTATCGGAATTCGACCTGGTTGCGCTGGGACACATTCATAGACCCCAACAGGTTAGGAACGTATTTTATTCAGGAAGTCCGGAGCGTCTGAGTTTTAACGATGAGAGTGTGAAGGCCGGCTTTTATGTCCATCAGTTGGAAGACAAGAAGGTACAGTCGCGATTCATTGAAACGCCGGCACGGAAGTTTGTGACTCTGGACTTAACTGAGAAAGAAATCTCCGATTTCGTTGAGTATGATGCCATGGCCGACTGGGTGCAAGATACGGCCGAAAAAGTAGCTGATTCCGTTGTCAGGGTGCGGTATTCGTGTTCAGAAGACCTGAACAAGCGCTTCAACAAAAAAGCCATGGAACGAGTATTGGTGAGCGTGGGAGCACATTTCATACATGCCATTGAAGGGGAAATCCAGAGGACAGACCGGCAGCGATCCGAGGAAGTTACGGAATCTCTTACCCCGGTGATGGCAATGGCAGTTTGGGCGCAACAACAAAGCATTAGCCCGGAGGAAATTTCCGAACTTTCCGGCATGACAGAGACTTTGCTGGCAGGAGGGATGGAAGTATGATTCCACTGCGGATTAAAATTCAGAACTTAGGGGCTATCCCACAGGCGGATATCGACTTAACCAGCGTAGGGCTTTGCTCACTGGTTGGCCCGAATGGCGCTGGTAAGAGCACTGCCCTGACATGGGCGCCGTTATTCGCACTGTATGGGGAAACGAAAAACGGATGCTCGGTTGACGACCTGGTTCGCCGAGGAACTACAGAAATGGCTGTGGAGTTTGATTTTGAACACCATGGCGACACTTATAAGGTGCTTCGAACTCGGTCTACAAAAGGCCGGGGGAAAAGCACACTGGAACTGCAAAAACAGGCCGGCGATATATGGGTGAGCGAGTCAGGAGCGTCGATTGCTGAAACTCAGGAAAAGATTAACCGGCTGTTGGGACTTGATGCGAACACAATGGTTTCGTCGTCGATGATTCTCCAGGGAAAGTCTGGAGAATTCACGGCGAAATCCAAGGGTGAACGCAAAGCAATTCTGGCGCAAATACTGCAGTTGGACCAATATGGCGATTTGCAGGAAAAGGCCAGGGCGAAGGCTGCGGTATTAAAAGCAGAAATCGACAAGGTGAACAATCAAATTGAAGTTCTCAACGGCAGGTTGACCGGGATGGAAGAAACAGAGGCTGACTATCAGGCCGCTAAGGTAGAATTGGATATTCTTGCGGCAGCCGTAGCAATTGATGAAATCGAGTTGCAGAAGGCGGATGCTGAACTGGCCCGGGTTAATGCAAGGGTTGAACAGATAGACAAGCTTTTTGCAGAAGCAGATACCATCCGGGCTGATGTCATAAGGAAAACTCAGGACCGAGACGGTTATCTGAAACGCATTGAATCGGCAAAGAAAATCCTTGACCAAGAGTCCGAGATAACGGCCAGGGTTGCTGAACATGAACAGGTTAAGGAATCCATCACCGTCCTGAAAACCAAACAGCAGCGGTATGGACAGGTTCTTAGCGAACTATCTAAGGCGAAAACTGACATGCTTGAAGTAGATGCCGCAGTGGCCAAGGTTGCAAGTCAGATACTGAGCGTGAAAACGCTTCTGACTAATACTGAAACACTCAAAACGGCGGCTGCCGAATATGACCTACTTGCCGACAAACTCACCAAACTGGACCAGTTACACAGCCAATACGTGGAATTGGGCCGGCAAAAGGCTGAGACGAACGCTAAATTGCTGGTTGCCAAAAATGAACTGACCAGTAAGCAAAACAAGTTAAAAATGCAGATTGAGAACTGCGCAGTAGCCGCGACAATGCTACAAGATTGCGAATGCGTTGACATTGAAAAAGCGAACTGCAAATTCCTCGCCAATGCAAAACAGGCTTCGGCCGATCAGGTCCAGTTTCAGGCTGATCTTGATGCCTTGAAAAGTGATGATGTTGACATGTATGCCGACGAATTACTGCTCATGGATGAACAAATTCAGACTCTGGGGTATTCACCCGAAGAGCATTCGAAGAGTAGAACAGAATCGATGCGGTTGAAACCTCTGGCAGACCAATATGCGCAGTTATCCGGAAAAACAGAATTACTGGTCACTCTCAGCGAAACGGAGAAGGGGCACTGGGAACGGAAATCCAGCCTGGAAGCCAAAGTGGCTGAACTCCAGGCAGAACACGATTCTTTACTGAAAGAGTTGTCTGGATTATCTGCCATGCAAGACAAGCTACAGCGATTAGAAATTTGGGTAAATCTGCAACAACAGATCCCGGCCGCGAGGGAAATCCTGAATACAACCCAGCAGCTGGCTGATCGTCTGGGTACGGAAATTACGGCAGGGACCACTAAGGCAGACGAACTCACGGAAGAATACCTTAGCACGGTTTCTGGTGTTAAGGATGAGCAGAAAACGGCTCAGGAACGGTCGGAAGAACTGCGGCGAGGGGTAACCCTCAAGAGGGGACAAGAAAACGCCCTACACGCCAAAATTGGTGCATTGGAGACGAAGATTGCCGATATGCAGATGGCTGGGGAAGAACGCAAGAGACTGGTCGCAGAACTTGAGCCACAAACCAAGAAACTGGTTCGATGGCAGACGCTGGTGAAGGCATTCGGGAAAGACGGAATTCCCGCATTGATCATCGAAAACGCGGTCCCGGAACTGGAACGAATCGCCAATGAGATTTTGGGACAGATGTCTGCCGGCAAGCACCATCTCCGCTTTGAGACGCAACGGGAACTGAAATCCCGGGAAGGGGTTGCTGAGGCTCTGGATATCATTGTCGGCGATTGGTCCGGGGAACGGCCGTACGAAACGTTCTCGGGCGGGGAGCAACTTCGGATTGACTTGGCGATACGGTTTGCATTATCTGAACTGCTGGCGCGTCGGGCCGGGTCCAAGGTTGAGTGGGTTGTCATCGACGAGGCACTTTCGAACCAGGACGCAAAACATCGGCAGATGGTTGTGGACGCGATCAAGAATGTTGCTGACCGGTTCAAAAAGGTAATTGTAATTACTCACGATCCGGAGTTGATGGATGCTTTTGGACAATCCATTCAGTTCTCCATCAAAGAAGATAATACCCGGGAAGTGATGGTCGCTTAGCTGAAAGGATAGGTGGTTTCTATGCCAATGCTCACTGTCTATGTCAGCGATCGATTGTATGATATGTTGGTCAAACATTCTGAGTTGAGAAATAAGGAGCGCAACGGCGAGAAATGTCACATGACTACTCCGGAACATTCTTTGGCTGTTGCTGCGCATATGTACCTAGATGAATTATTCTCAGAATCCTACGCTCCTGATGTCAGTGAAGATAAAATTCTAGAGTGTTTTGAAGGGGGTGGCGATCGTGCTAAAAAGAGCGTTTCGCTGGGTAAATTGGGACAAGTATAATAAACAGCCTATTAAGACTCGGGTTTACTTCATGTTTCGGATATGCTGGGCGGTTGTTAAAATGATTTTCTTGGTTTTCCCTTTGTGGCTATTGTCTATGGTGATAGTAGGTTTAGCTTTAATGATCAGTTCGGTTGCCGTGGGTCTTAATGCTATTGATGATGTGACCATCGGCAAGTTTAGCCGCTGGCTTATGGGGGGAGATCCGGTGTTGCGAATGACTTTAGAGTGTGCAGTATATCCCCCTCGGGAACACAAAGTGCATCGGCCGAATGCAGCCGACTTTAGACCACCGAGCACTGCCGAAGTAAAGGAGGTAATTGAATCATGTCAGGAATAGTAGTGACTGCCGAAGTTGATGTTGATGTAACTGCAGTCGAAATCGTAGACCAACTTGAGGACCAAGAACTGATTGACGAATTGCAAGAACGGGGTTATATGACCAGCGGTAGTTCGTTGATGGATATATCAAATTTTCTCGAATCGGAACGCGGCGCGCAGGTTTTTCGCACTTGTATAGATGACACTTTCTCGCTTTTCATCGATGGTGGCGATAGGGCGCCCAAATCGGTTTCGGGCCGTGGGGTTGCAACTGTCATTATCATCAAAGAGTAAAAGTGCTTCGACGACGGACAAGAACTCAAAAAAAGTGGAAAGGATGTGTCATTATGGGTTTAGATTTCAGCCACTGCCAAGCACATTGGGGATATATAAGTTTTAATCGATTCAGAACCAAGTTGGCCGCTGAAATAGGAATGAATCTGGATGCTATGCAAGGATTTAATGGGGATAAGCCGTTTAGCGATTACAATGATCCAATTATTCCGCTGCTTGATCACTCTGATTGCGATGGTGAACTTACACTGGAAGAATGCAGACAAGTGGCTCCACGCTTGCGCGAACTGATTTCCAAGTGGCCTGATGATGATCGGGATAAGCAGGAGGCGCTGAACTTGGCTGACGGCATGGAACGCGCCGCGCAAAACGATGAAAGTTTGCAGTTTTATTGATAAAGAGAGGATTGAGACGATGCTCAAGATCACGATTGAAGGCGAAAACATGATTTATGTCGATTCGATAGTTCCGGGGCAGGCTTACAACATTATTGAAATGCTTGTCCGATCAAAAGCAAGAGTTAGGGGAGTTTTTATTCGGGAAACACCGAATGATAAGCTGCAAAATGAAGTATGCTACCGCGACGCCAACGGAGGGCCGGATGAATGAGCGAGATTACCATGTGGCGTTATCACATACCACCCGAAGACGGACTGTCAGGGTGGGGGACTTTCATTCTTGATTCTACTGGGTTTTTCGCCGCTGTCACTGATTTTGGGAACTTTGCTTATCGGTGGACTCACCACGGACGTAAGGATTTCCGCGAGTTCATCATCGAATTGGCTAGGGACCCATATTATCTGCTCGGGAAAGTACGCCCTTCTGGCGAGGTATACAACGGCGAAAAAACTCTTAAATCCATCTGGGAACATATCCGCGAATATCGGCGTTGTGGTTGGTACACCAAAGAATTCGCCCGTGAAGAGTTCAACCTCATTCGCGAGTGTGATGACCTTGATGCAGAGCACGATTTTTATGACTGGGTCCGTCAAACAAACATCCAAGACGCCTATGAGCATCACCAAACAGCCTACCGTATCGACGACCTTTGCTTCGCAGACGGGCTAATGCCGCGCCTGGCCGAAGCGATTAAAGCAGAGTTTCAAAAGCTGTATCATGAAAACTGATTCTGCCGGCAATCGAAAACGGGTGGACCATAACCATTGTAGACTGCCATATTTGATTTTACAAAAATAAAACTGGAGGAATGACGATCATGGAATATACCGGAGTATTAGAAAAGGACGCAACAAAAGAAGAAATCGCGAAGGCTAAAAAGACCGTGCAGGTTATCATTGAAATTGATGGCAGAAAATATGTCACTAGCCATGACGGAACGACCGCACTAGTGGTAATGGCTACGAGCGGAATTCAAGGAACTGGAACGGTTTCGGGCGATGAAAAACAACTATTCATTATAGTAAATAAAATACTGGATCAATTGCCACAAGAACTGCTCACCCTGATTTTGGCGAAACGTGTTCTGCAGTTAAAACCGTGACGGGATAAAGTGCAGTGCTAGTAGGAGGTACGTAATGAACGAAAAGCCAAACACCGACACAAACGGTCACGTATACGCTAACTCCAAACGTGAGGCTGAAACAAAGCTCAAAGAATTCCAACTCCAAGGAAAAGTGGCGCGGGGGAATGTACTGGTTCACCCGGCAGTACAACAATATCACTTTGCGAATGGACTGCTCCGCTGGCACTTCCGAGTGGAGAAACTGGCTTAAATAAAGTAGAGAGGGGAAATAGCATGAATTTGACATTGGGGAATGATATCGGGTTCGGAAACTCAAAACGGTATTCTCTCGGGAGTATCCCGGCAATCATGCGCTCCTATGTGGGAGCCTTCCGGGAACAGTCGGTAGCTGCCGGGGCGAACGATAGTCCTATAACCGTATTGCCGCCGGATGAACATACTAATATGTCTATTAAGCAAATAAACCGGATGGCAATTGAGTACGAGGGCAAGCGGTATGTCCTGGGGCAGGGGGCTGTGGATGTCAGCGATGCCCAAAACACCACGGATAAGAACCGCACTATTGAAGAAGAGGGGATCGTCCTGTTCGCTGCCATGCTGGCACAATTCGCCGGCGAAGGCGAACACACGGCTAAGATAGTAGCCGGCTTGCCGGGGTTTCATTATCGCTCAAAGGGGATGCGAGAGAAATACCATGAAGGAATTTGCAAAACCCATAAGGTTAAAATCCTCCACCCGACCGGTGCGGAAATTTTTGAATCCGTGATTGATGTGACCAAGAGTATGATTCTCCCGCAGCACTACGCTACCGGCTATCACATTGCCACCCAGCATAAGACGGATTTACAGGGAAAGCGATTTGGGATTCTCGACTGGGGACAGTACACTGTTGGCCTGACATGGATAGATCCCGGTATCAGTTATAACGAAACAAAGTCAACCAGCATTTCAGATTGGGGCATGATCCACCCATTTAGGGAAATCAGAAACAGACTGGCGCAGGAACTTAATATTGATGTCCAGATTGAACATGTAGATCCCATTGCAAAGTCCAGGAAAGCAATGTCATACGGCAAGATGATCGATGTCGGGCACATTATCGACGAAGTCTATCAGGAAATGGTGCCGGTTATTTTGTCCAAGATTAAGTCCGAATGGACGGACATGTGGCGCCTAGAGGCGATTTATCATACCGGTGGCGGCGCCGATCCGTTATCCCCTTTCTTGATGCCGCAGTTTCCAGATGAACAGGCCCACATTGCGCCGAATGCGCCAATTGCAAACGCACTCGGGATGGGAGAGTTAGCGGCAGGTGATTGGTAATGTACCACTCCCAGATAGATCTGTTTAACCGCTGGAAACATGCTTATCCGGTGCCGGCCGTAGCCATTGCACTGTGGCATGAACTGGCGATTATTTGGCGGGATACAGGGTATCTATCATCGTTTAGTTATCCAAACCAGAATCTACAGGCTCTATGCGGGTTAAGCCGCCGGGAGTTCGATCGGGCACGAAATGTGCTCATCGACTCCGGGCGCATCCGGTATCGGGAGTCAGGACAAAAAAATAAAGCCGGGGAATATGAGTTTATACCGCTTACTGGTAACGAGCAACAGACTGTACAACGAAACGTACAACAGATTGAGCATAAAGCCGTACAACAACCTGAGCAACGAACCGATGCACAGCCGGAAATGGCTAAAATTGTACAACAGACTGCACAGCAGAATGAACCACTAAATGTACAACGGAATGAGCAACAAAATGAACAAGCTGATAAAAAACCGGCAGGATTGTTTTCTCAGTTTTCCGTTATGGCGCGTAAGGAGTGATGATTATGGCGATTATTCGGGTTAAAAAGCGTGAAAATCCTTATGTGATGATGGACAAGACAGGACTTAAAGACCCGAATCTTTCTTTCAGGGCAAAGGGGATGCTGAGTTATTTATTGAGTAAGCCGGATGATTGGCAGCCAGTTCTTGAAGAAATGGTGAAGGCCTCAAAGGATGGATATGATTCAGTCAAAAGTGGATTTGCAGAACTTCGCCGGTGCGGCTACATGAAGAAGATCCCCATACACGGCCCTGACGGGAAATTCATGGGGTGGGAAAGAGCAGTTTATGAGGTTCCATTGCCGCCGGAGGAACGAAAACCGGACAGAAACAGCCACAAGGAGGGAAAACCACCCGGTGGAAAAACCACCGAGAGGAAAAACCATTCGGTGGAAAATCCCCGACTAATAAATAATGATTTATTAATAAATAAAGATTTAAATAATAATATTGTCCCTTTTGCTGAAATCATTGACTACCTCAACACGAAATGCGGTACCAAGTATCGGGTTATTGATTCGAACCGGAAGCATATCCGTGCTAGATGGGAAGAGGGGTTTCGCCTTGATGATTTTAAGACCGTGATTGATAAGAAGTACGACGAGTGGGTTGATACGGAGCAGGCTAAGTACCTGCGGCCTGAAACCCTATTCGGAACGAAATTCAACAGCTATTTGAATCACCCTGTTGTTAAAAAGGCGGGGAAACAGAACAATAAACCGGTCATTGGAAAGGGGGATGCATGTGCAGGAGATTACAGCGAGTATGACCGATGATATGCGGAAATTCATTGCTGAGTCTGGACTGACGATTCAGGAGAAAGATGTGCCGGATTACTATGTCATGATCAGCGATGCTCTTGAAAGTGCAAATATGTGCCGTGACTGCAAGGGACTGAGTCAGTGTAAAGCCGTTGGTGACGGAAAGGGGATGCAGTACGTCCTGCGGATGGACGACGGCGGCAAAATATCTCCGGCGTACCGAGTATGCGGATATGGGGCAATGTACAATCACGCGAAGAGGACTGAACAGGTTTTGGCTTCAGCGCGGGTGCCGGAATTTTTAAAGGAAAAAGCCTTCGGAAATTTCTGCAGGGAGAATAACCCCGAGGCTTTTATGGCCGCCCAAAAGGTTGCCAATGATGTTGGAGGAAGGGGTGTTCTGTTATACGGCAAGCCCGGGACCGGTAAAACGCATTTGGCGGCGGCTATCTTGAATTTGCGATTAGCGCAATGCTATGAAGCCATATTTGTTACCGTTCCTGAACTTTTCGCGGATATTCGGGAAACGATCCGGCGGGAGAAGGATACCAGTGAGTTGCTTGAAATCGTGAAAAGTACGGATTTGCTTGTCATGGACGACCTAGGGGCAGAGCGAATGACGGCATGGGTGGCGGAGCAGATGTTTTCGGTTATCAACGCGAGGTTGCTGCGCAAAAAACAAACCGTCATCACGACAAACTATAGTCCGTCTGAACTCATCGTGAAGATGGCAGTACGAGACAAAAGCGGCAACATTGAGGATGACATACCGGGAAAACGCATTGTAAGCCGTATCCTCGAAATGTGCTACAAAATAGAGGTTTGTGGACGCGACCAAAGATTGGGGAGTGCTGCGGTGTGAATACGATGAGAATTGCGATAGCCGGGGCGCATGGGATCGGCAAGTCGTTTCTTGCGAATCAACTTGTTGAGCAATGCGGGTATCCCCTGTTGACTGGTGTGGCGGGAAAAGTAGCAAACGTTATGGGAGTAAAAACCATTAAGGACATGGAGGATGAGTCCATAGAGACGAAGATGGCGTATCAGTCTCTGGTTTATTGGGAAATGAAGGAACTCGAATTGGAACACCAATCATTCGTTGCGGACCGGTCCCTGTATGATGTGATTGCCTATATGGTATGGTACGGGATTCCGGCGCATGTTGGCATGTTTTATCACGAATTGGCGGAGAGCCAACCGTATGATTTGATCATCCACTGCCCGATTCCTGACGGATTCGCGCCTCCCGAAGTGCGGAATGGATATAAGGGGAACAGCCGACACGAGTTGTTTAATGGCATTTTGGAGGTATTGCTTAGAAGATCCCAGAGAGACAAACAGATTTTGTGGTTGCCAAAGGAGCGGGACCAATGGTTGTCTATTTCGATGAACGCGATTAAAGACATGTTGAATTAGGGGGTTAGACGATGAATATCACAGTGGCTAAGGCTGACATAAATAATGCCCTGGCGATAGTAGCCAAAGCATTACCAGGGAAATCAGCGTTTACAATTTTGACTTGTGTGAGCATCCATGCCGAAAACGGCAAGGTAACATTACTCGCCGGCGATGGTTGCACGACAATACAACATGCCGTTTCTGCGGATGTGAAAGAGCCTGGGATGGTAGTTGTGTCTGGAAGAAATCTTATAGATATCTGCAAATCACTCCCGGGCGATGTGGAAATGGCAACGGATGGGACAATGTTAACGGTAAAAAGTGGACGCTCTAAAATTAATTTAATCTCTGTGGGCGAAAAACACCCCGATAGTATTACCGGTAGTATACCCAGCGGCAAAACAATTATTCTGCCAGGCGAAGTGTTGAAGTTCATGGTCCACAATACAGCGTTTGCGTGTGCATCTAAAGAAGCAAGGCCTGTGTTTAACGGTGTATATTTTGAGTTTGGGGAAAAGACGGTGGCGGTGGCCAGCAATACGCATAGGATGGCTACTGCAACAGAAAAAACTCCGGAAATAGGGCCTGATGAATCTGGGAATGTGATTGTTCCGGGTACTGTTGCTAAAGACGTAGCCAGTATGGTTCAAAGTGATTCCGATGTTCAGATAACTTATGGTCCTGCAATGATTGAGTTTTGTTTTGGTGATACGGTTGTAAGGACAAGGCTCATCGAAGGTATCTATCCAAATTTCCGACGGGTCATTCCAGAATCATCTACGATTACGGCAAAAGTAAAGTCCAATGAATTTCTAGACGCGCTGAAACGGGCTGCAATCGTTGGCAAGAACAGTGAATATAGCACTGTGAAATTACAGTTTGAAAATGAATCGGTAATGATTACTGCGACTGATGCTCATGTTGGACAGTTAGAAGAATCAGTTCCTATTGAGCTCTCAGGGGAAGCCGTAACGATGGCAGTGAATGTGACATATTTGCTGGATTATCTACAGACTTCGACCAGCGAAACAATTACGTTCAGAATGACCGGACCGCTTGTCCCGTGTTTACTTCAAGACGAAGATGACTCCCGAGTGTATATCGTGACTCCGGTGCGTATGCATTGATATGCCGAAAATCATGACAAAATGGAGTAGCTGAGACTGGAAAGGAGATGAGACGATGAAAGTCCTGACAATGGTCGTAATGATGCTGCTTGCCATGCAGCAGATGGCAATTGCAATTGGCAAAATCCCGGCACTGGAAGGGATGAAAAACAATTCGGTTGCCGAGACACGAGGGTATGTCATGACTGTAACGGCCACCGCCTATACGCCCTTTGAGCCCGGCATGACCAGCGGCACAGGACTGGCATATGACGGCCGACCGGCGATCCCATATAAAACGGTAGCCGTGGACCCAGATGTGATACCTCTGGGGAGTCGGGTGTGGGTTCCGGGGATAGGATTCATGCTCTGTCATGATACCGGCAATTTGATTAAGGGGAACATCATTGATGTTTGCCTAGAAACAGAAGAAGAAATGATCCAATGGGGCCGTAAGACATTGGAAATCTTAGTTATTCCACCGGATAAGCCCTATTTGATGAATTGGTAGGTGAATGACAGATTGCAAAAATTTATACGAAAATGCGAAGTATGTGGCACAGAAAATAACAGGGTGTGCGTATACAGACCAACCAATATGCTATTGTGCGAGAAACATAGAGCACACATGCGCAAATTCGGAAGGATTTTAACTGTCACAAGATTTGACAGGAACGAAGTTATATACGGCGATATCTTTGCAATCATCGTACTGCGAGACACTAAGCATATAGTGCGTGATTTCGCGGTTATAGATTGCGAAGATGTCGGGAGAGTATCAAGACACAAATGGCATTTAAGTGATAATGGATATGCAAAAACAAGGGTTAACAAGAAAACAACGTACCTGCACAGGTTTATCATGGAAAGTCCGGATGATTTGTATGTGGACCATGTAAATCATGACCAGCTTGATAATAGAAAAATCAATCTGAGGGTCTGCACTCCACTGCAGAGTAGCTTTAATCGTGGATTAAGAAGTTGCAATACATCTAATGCGATAGGAGTTAGCCGTTGTAGTCATAGGCCAGACCTTTGGAGAGCAAGGATTACGGTCAATCATGAGGAGATGAATTTGGGAGTTTATAAAAATAAAGACGATGCTGTTTGGGCGAGAGAAAGAGCGGAAAGAAGGTATTTCGGTGAGTTTAGATATCAAGGCCGACACTGAGTTAGATACTAAAGTGGCTGAGTGGGGACGGCGAAGCGTGGAGATTCTGGTGGTGCCGCCTGAAAAACCGTTTAGGATGGAGTGGTGATGAGATGCTGGTAGAACATACGCTTTTCGGAATCAGAGATAAAGTGCAGATAGCAATTGACCGGATACGCCAGTTTGAGCCGCCAGAAGGGTACTATGTGGCGTTTAGCGGCGGGAAGGATTCGTGTGTGACTCTTGACCTCGTGAAGCACGCCGGCGTGAAATATGACGCCCACTACAACCTGACTACCGTTGATCCCCCTGAATTAGTGCAGTTTATCCGGCGGGAGCATCCGGAAGTTGAGCGCCATTTACCTAAAGAAACAATGTGGCAGTTGATAGCCCGGAAAGGAGATTTGCCATTAAGACACCGCAGGTGGTGTTGCGCTGTACTAAAAGAATGCGGCGGAAAGGGAAGACTGGTTATCACTGGCGTAAGGTGGGAAGAAAGTTCAAGGCGAAAACGGCGCGCAATGGTTGAACAATGCTATACGGACAACTCAAAGCGGTATTTTCATCCTATCATAGACTGGACTTACCATGACATTTGGGAATACATTCGGTCAGTAAAATTGCCTTATTGTAGCCTATATGACGAAGGGTTTGAAAGATTGGGATGCGTGATGTGCCCGATGCAACACGATATCTCCAGAGACGCAACCCGGTGGCCCAAAATTTACGAAGCTTATAAAATGGCCACTCAGATGGGATGGGATATCCTAAAAAAGCGGAAAGACGCAAAGGGAGAAATCATGACTTGGCAATCTGCCGAAGATTGGTTTAATTGGTGGGCATATGATCGGGACGGTAAAGGCAAAGAGAATCCAGACCAGACCGTAATGTTTGAGTAATGGTGATATTTGCGGCGATAGCCGAGATTGAGAGGTTAAACCGTGCAAAAGAAAATTCTTGACGCATGCTGCGGATCGCGAATGTTCTGGTTCGACCGGGCAGAACCGCATACGGTCTATGTAGATAACCGGGAAACGATCGACACGCTCTGCGATGGGCGGCAATTGATCGTCAAGCCTGATATCATCGCCGACTTTCGAAACCTGCCGTTCCCTGACAATAGCTTTTACCTTGTCGTATTTGATCCGCCCCATTTAATCAGGGGGGGAGAAAAGGGCTGGATGGTCAAGAAGTACGGAAAGTTAACCGGGAACTGGCGCGACGATATTAAAACCGGATTCTCCGAGTGCATGCGGGTGCTGAAGCCGAACGGAACGTTAATCTTTAAATGGAACGAGGAGCAAATCCCGCAGAAAGAAGTTCTGCAGGCTATTGGACACAAGCCGCTATTCGGGGATCGGAGAACCAAAACACACTGGATGACGTTTATGAAATTTGATGCCGAGATTGAGAGGGGAAAAGATGGAAGGCAACCTACTTGCGAATAGAACCCACGAAAATAGAAGTCCGAGCGACTTTTACCCTACACCACCGGAGGTAACGATTGCCCTGTTAAACTATTTAAAACTTCCGTACAACACTCGGATATGGGAGCCTGCCTGCGGAGAGGGGCACATGGCTAAAACCATAAAACACCAGGGATATCCATTTGTAATAGCTACCGAACTCCGTGACAGGGGATATGGTCGAACCGGAATGGACTTCCTGATATCGCCATTTAATCCCTGTGACTGGATTATAACAAACCCGCCTTTTTCGCTGTCGGAGCAATTTATCCTCCGCAGCATTGAACATGGCAAGCCTTTCGCCTTTTTATTAAAATCGCAGTATTGGCATGCAACCAGTAAGCTGAAAATCTTTGAGCAATATAGGCCGGAAGCGGTACTACCGCTTACATGGCGCCCGAATTTTCTCTTTGACCAAAAAGAACGCAAGTCGGGCAGTCCCCTGATGGAGGTTTACTGGACGGTATGGGGCAGCAAGCCGGCCAAGCAGACAATATACTGCCCGTTGCCAAGGCCGAAAAGTGACAAAAAGCGTGGTGATGAGTATGGACTATTCAAAAATTATTCGAGTATTCCCCAGGCGGAATAGTTATACGCCGGATGACGATATGTGCTTTTTCGGTCCTCCTGAGTTGTTTATTCCTGCCCATGATGAAGTTCATGTTTGTTGTGTATTTACCTGGGATAGAGAGTGGTGCCAGGAACTGCAGTACCAATGGGGGGGAGCTACTGATAAACCTGTTAAGATTGGCGGGCCGGCCTTTGGCGATGCCGGCGGCGATTTTGTTTCAGGAATGTATGTCCGCAAGGGCATGACATTCACGTCCCGAGGATGCCCGAATAACTGCAGTTTTTGTTTTGTTCCCAAGAGAGAGGGGAAACTACGCGAACTGCCGATTACTGAAGGGAATATCATTCAAGACAATAACTTTCTGGCGTGTTCTCAGGAGCACCGGGCGAAAGTATACGACATGCTCAAGAAACAGAGCAGGATAGAGTTTAAAGGCGGACTGGAGGCAGTTCGATTAACCGATTGGGATATTGAACAGATGCGGTCGCTGAAGATTGATAAACTATGGTTTGCAGCGGACTGTGACGGCTCGGTGCCGGGGATAAAAAAAGTTGCTGCTAATCTCCTAAAGGCTGGGTTTAGACGGGACAACTTGCACTGCTATGTGCTCATTGGCGATGATATGGCGAAAAACGAAGCCAGATTAAAATCGGTAGCGTTTGCCGGAATGTTGCCTCGTGCACAACTATACCAGCCGAAAGAATGGATAGAGTACAGCGAGGAATGGAAGAAATTTCAACGATATTGGTATAGACCGGCCATTTACTGCAGTGATTTAGGATTGCGGTCGAAGTTTCCAGTGGCAAAAGAACATGAAGGGGAGTGGACAAAATTAATAAAGTCATACTCGTTGGACATTTGGCAAAAGATCCAGAAGTCCGTTACACACAAAGCGGAAAAGCCGTAGCGTCTTTTACTGTAGCCGTAAATAGGCAAAGTTCGTCACCGGAGAAACGGGAGGCGGATTTCATACCAGTAGTCGCCTGGTCGAAGCTGGCCGAGGTCGCCGGTAATAATCTGACCAAGGGCCGGCGGGTGCTGGTGGAAGGACGGATGCAGGTCCGTAGCTATGAAACGGCTGAAAAACAGCGCCGCTATGTAACCGAGGTTATTGCTCAAAACATTGAGTTTTTGGACAGTAAGAAACAAGGTGCCCCAGAAGCCGGGTCAGCGCCCGTAGATATGAGTTCATTCGGTAAGGACGTATTTCCAGATGAGGAGATTCCTTTTTGATTAGCGAGATGGGACGTGATTCCGTGAACAAAGAAAGTGTCATCGCCAAAGCCATACTGGTCATGCATAGTACTGGACATGTGCAAGCCGACCAGGCTCAGAAGATTTTGGATCGGACTCCTGGCCGGATGGTTGAAATGATCAGGGATATTCTGTATCGGCGGGGGCTCCTGCAAAAGAGAGTAGCGACAGGTGATTACAGCCTGTCGTCGCTCGGAGAAAAATGGTTAAAAGACAATGCCGAGATTCAACAGCGTTTCTGATTTGATTAAGGCTGGTGTGCGAATCCCTGATGGTGTGCTGAGGGAATTAAAGGCGGCCGACAAAACGCCGAAAAAACAAAAGTATAACGCCACAAAGACTGAAGTTGACGGCATTGTGTTTGCCAGTCAGAAGGAAGCGGCAAAGTACCAGGAGTTGAAACTTCAAAAGAGGGCCGGGATTATCCAGGACTTTCGAATCCAGGTGCAATATATCGTTCAGGATGCGTTTAAAGCCGGCCGCCAAAAAATCCGGGCCATTGCGTATATTGCAGACTTCGAGGTAGATGAGTTGGACGGGTCCCTGACGGTGATTGATACCAAAGGGTATCGAACCCCAGTATACATGATGAAAAAGAAGATGTTTATGAAGCGGTATCCGCATATCAGATTTGTTGAGGAATAAGGTGAGGAGGTTCTAACATGCCAAAGATTGATGATGTTTACTGGCTGATACGGGCTATAGGTGATCGTGACTACTCTAATGCCAGACGGCAAATAGTAGCGATGATTGCCAACGAGAAGAGTAATGGTCGAGATAAGGCAGTAGCACAGTTGGAACAGGCTTTGAAGTCGTGGGGAGACAATAATGCGAAATTGGTTGAACTCCCCCAGAATATTAAGTCGATGTTGTATCAACCGGAGTGTCAGAAGGATTTGCCCCAGATGTTTTTGGTGGACGAAGTTCTGGCGGCAGTAAATGATTTTATGAATGAAAGGGATTTCGCTGAAAATTTAAGAGAAGCAGGACTGCTGACCCGTAATAGAATTCTGCTTGCCGGTCCGCCGGGGAATGGAAAAACAACGTTGGCGGGAGTGATCGGGAAGGAATTAAACCTGCCGGTACATATTCTGAAACTGTCTGGCGTAGTTGATTCGTATCTCGGTTCTACCAGTAAAAATATCAATGCAATCTTTGAATACGCATATGGCAACCGTTGTGTACTGTTTTTGGATGAGTTGGACGCCATTGGAAAGGCGAGAAGCGGGGCGGTAAGCGGAACTGGCAAGGAGTACAGTCTAACCCTTAACACGATGCTTACTTGCCTTGATAGACTACCGGCCAGTGCGGTACTTATCGGAGCCACTAATATGCCAAAACTACTCGATCCGGCTCTTATACGAAGGTTCGAATTGAAACTCTGGTTGGACAATCCGAAGGCAGAAGCAATTGAGCAATACATTACGGATTATATGGAAAAACACACAGTTTATTTTGATCGTAGTCATAACCTTATCGGGCAACCATGGTCGAAAGTTGAGGAATGGTGCATAGAGAAGCATAGGAACGTTATCCTCGGCAGGGACGGGGGATGCACGACGAACTGGATCGGGGGCTACGAATGAAGGAAATGGGTGGTGGGCCGACATGAAACGATTTTGGGCCAGCTGGTATTCAGGAAATTATGTTGATGAAGGCTGCACTAAACCACCATTCAAGATCTGGATATCCGAATATGAAGAATATGAAATTGTTCTTCGTGATGATAATTCTGGCCGTGAAGATTGCACCATTTATGCTGTAATCGACATTGAAAATGAAGAGATGTTGTGGGCTTTGGTTGAAGAACATTATCCGGATTTCAGAGAAAGATTCTGCATTGAAAAGCCATTAGACTGGAATCCGGGAGAGAGATTTCGATAAAAAAATGCTACAAAGGGGGAAGCAATGTGGCAACGGATTACAAAAAATTAACTGATGACTTAATAAGGGCCAAAAGCACCGCAGTAGCGTCTACATCAGGGAGTGACGATGGAGGAACGGCCAATAGAGATACCATGGTTTTGCGCATTCCGAGAGCGAAAGAGGACAAGGTGTTGGAGGCAATAAAAGCAG
This sequence comes from Acetonema longum DSM 6540, assembly GCF_000219125.1. Classification (NCBI taxonomy): domain Bacteria; kingdom Bacillati; phylum Bacillota; class Negativicutes; family Acetonemataceae; genus Acetonema; species Acetonema longum. The sequence goes on along the minus strand of NZ_AFGF01000107.1, from coordinate 72,674 downwards.
CTGGGTTGCATTGCCGAGGAAAGAGCAACTGGCTTGGCCCAGGATACTTTATTTATCCACCGGGTGGTGGTCAGGGGAATTCCCGGGCGAAAGCTGTTGAAGCCATGGCAAAGAGCATGGAAAGCGATGGTTGGAAAGTACACATATATTATCAAATGGACTGAATGCCGGTCTTTCTATGACAAAAATTATGACAAAATGGAGTGATGTAATTGCTAAGGGCACAAATTTACGAAAACAAGGTAATTCATCTATGTTGTGGCGCAGGCATGGCAGCATTCGGGATGCAAAAATCTATCGGAGAATACAAAGGAGCTGTCGGTCGATTCCGGACATTGAAAGGATTTGACGTTGATCCGCTGGCTTGCGAAGATTTTGAAATGATGACTGGAGCACCAGCAGTCAGAATGGATTTCTTCAGCTGGCAAGATTATATTGACTTTCACGGAAAGGAACCACCTGAAGGTTGGCGGGAAGTGACGCCTGATGATATATACGAGGCAACCGGTGGGGAATACCCGGATACCGTATTTATTTCCGGACCGTGCAAAGGGTTTTCAGGGTTATTGCCGAGGAAAGCAGCTGAAAGTAAAAAATATCAGGCTTTGAATCGCCTGACGTTGCGATGCATATATCTGACTCTTAAAGCGTTTGAGCTCAACTTGCCGGGAATCATCATTTTTGAAAATGTGCCACGGATACGGACTAGAGGAGCGGAATTGCTGAAAGAAATCAGACGTATGTTGAAATCGTTCGGTTATGAGATTGTACATAAAGAAAATGAAATCCACGACTGCGGCGAGATCGGAGGGCTGGGGCAGAGCAGAAAAAGATTTTTGTTGCTTGCCAGACAGCCTGATAAAGTACCGGCGTTTGTATATAAACCGCCAAAACTTCCGCTCAAAACAGTTGGCGATATAATTGGCCCCATGCCATTGCCTGATGATCCGGCCGCCGGCCCGATGCATCGGATGCCACGGTTGCAGTGGAAAACTTGGGTACGCCTAGCGCTTATTCCTGCTGGCGGCGACTGGCGGGATCTGCAGAACATAAACCCGGAGCAGTACCGTATTGAACATGAACCGCGTAAAAGCACTTTTGGAGTTATGGACTGGGAAGAGCCGAGTGGAACGGTTACCGGAAATATGCGTCCCGGGGGAAGCACGGCAGCCGCCATACCAGACCCGAGAATGACTTTAAATGCGGATAGTACCCATAAAACAATTTACAGGGTCAGCCGATACGATGAGCCAGCCAATACGGTGACTGGGGCGTTTAGACCGAACAACGGTGCTACGGTTATTCCTGATCCAAGACTGCAGGCATGCGAAGGGAAGCATCCGGCAGTTTACCGGGTTGTAAAGTTTGACGAAACAGGACCATGTGTGACGGGAACAAGATTCGGTAGCGGGGCGCCGGCGATATCGGACCCACGGTTTAATTGTAAGATGTATCCGGATAGCTACGGTGTTCAAAAATGGGATGAGTCTGGTGTCACGATTCGCGGCAACATGCAAGTCATGGCTAGTAGGGCTTCAATATCAGACCCACGGATAACCAGAGAAAAAGGCTTTAGCAACAAATATCAGGTTGGCGAGTGGGATAAGCATGCAACAACGGTAACCGGAATACAGGACATACAGGCTGGTGCTCAATCAATCCCGGACCCGCGTTTTGGTTGCACCGTCAGAAACGGTACGATGGGCGTAACCCAATGGGACGAACCGGCAAAAACAGTAATAGGCTCTGCAGATGTTCACGCTGGAACGGCGGCGGTCGCCGATCCGAGAATCCCGGCGGACAATGAATCCGGTGTGTATGTGATTATCGCTGAGGATGGGACATGGCACAGACCGCTGACTACCCTTGAACTGGCTGCTTTACAGTCCATACCTCTGACCATGCCAGACGGTTCACCCCTGGTACTGGCCGGTAAATCGGATGCTCGGTGGCGAGAAGCAATCGGGAATGCAGTTCCGCCGGCTGCGGCTCAGGCGATGGGAAATCAGATATTAGTTGCCTGGATGGCCGGTAAGCTTGGCTGGGAATGGGAGCTTTCTAACCAAGAAATCTGGGTGAAACAGGATGAAGAGTCGGCGATAGAGAGGGGATTGTTATGTCGATCATAACGGCCATTAAAAAGCTATTTGGAAAGCCGGAGTATAAATACTTTGTGTCATATGCCTGCCAGACAGAAACAGGGAACGGCTTTGGAAGAATAACCTTCAATACCAATTTTAAAATTAATGAAATCGGCGATATCGAACGCATTAGTGATTTGATAGCACAAAAAGGAAAATGCAAAGCCGTTGTTGTCTTAAACGTTATTCTGCTGAATAAGCGGAGGGGATAAAAGCATGAAATTGACAGTGAAAAACATCTGCGCAGAACTCCTTAAAGAAGAAAACAGCATATGCCCCTTCTGCGGGGCTGATGCTGAAATCTGCGCTTTGGGTGGCAAGAAACAATACGAGGTCAGGATTGTTTGCAATGATTGCGGCGCCCGGATAGACTTCCGGGACTGGCTGATCAAGTTGGAACGAGGGGAGGAGATGGGAAAATGAGCATATTAGACAGGCTTAATCGGGGAGAAATAACCGTCAGTATCGGGGTGGACAATCACAACAGAACCGAAGATCAGATTATGGCGGCGGGGGAACTTCTTGAACTGGCCATGGCAGGGGATCGCATGCGGTGGATACCGGTTACAGAGAGAATGCCGGAAGGCGGGGAGCCGGTTATTGTCGCGGTAGGAAAACCGGAAAGATACGTCTTAAAGTACGCAGCTTATGTACCATCGGGCATTGAGGAAATAGAGATTGGAAGGTTTGGGACCATGTTTGCGTCAGATTTTGCGCAGGGAGACGATTACACGCCCGAATTTATTCCGGAAGGGTGGCATGAAATCCAGAATCTATTTGGTGATACTGAACTTTTGCTTGAAGTGGACGAAAATGTATTTGCATGGATGGAGCCGCCAACATTGTCGGGTAGGGAGATGGCGAGATGACATTGGATGAGCATATTTATTCTTGCTCCGGGACAGAGCATGGATTGGAATTGAAAAGGTTGTTACAAGAACTGAAGCACCGCCGGGAAACCGAGATCAGGCCGGCGACGCGGTTTCTGGGAAATACGCTATTGCAGCAGATCGGGCACGTTCAGAGTGAGAACCTTGAAGAGAAAAAAGCGCTTGAATGGTACCTTGCACATCCTTCCCCGAAATCGAAAGAGGAATATGCGATGGAACTTGTTGACGGTCAGATGAGCCGGGAAACCGAACTTGCAATCCTGGGGTATGACGATAAGGCCCGGGCGGAAGTCAGGCGGAAGGTGATCGAAAAGAATGCGGCGAGGGGGTATTACGAAGATGCCAGGTAAAAGGGGATTTGAAAATACGTTTAAACCGTACAAACCGGACGGAATCCAACTCATTGCTGCCGAAAGAAATAGGGAAATAGCTCCAAATCTGCGGCATGATTATGACGAATTAGCTTTAGCTGCGGCAGCATATGCCATACCGGCCAGGCTGAGAGAGCGTTTTGCGGATAGAATTGGCGGAAGCATAATAATCTGGTGGCCTTGGCAAATAAGATGGTGGCGACCAACCCCAGACAACCGGATTCGCGAATTGACCAAGGCCGGGGCGCTGATTGCGGCCGAGATAGACAGGTTGATTGCCGAGGGAGGGGTGAGCGGCGATGAGTTGTAAACATGATGGCGGCTTTGCTGTAATCAGATCAAAAGAAACTGGTAGATTAATGGACGCGGTATGCGAAGATTGTAATGAATCGCTCCTTGTGATTATCGAGGGGCAACGTGATAGGATAGAAGCACTAGAAACTGCCATAAAATCCATACAAAAATCCCCACGGATAAATTCAGCCGTCAAGCGGATTTGCGTGCAGGCGTTGGGGGTAAGCGGCGATGAGTGAAACAACCTGCGTTGAATATCAATGCTCATTAAATGAGGTGGAAGAGGATGATTGAAAACAAAACACTTCTGGAAGAGTTGCTTACACGGCCTAAAACAGGCTATCCGAACCTTGACCGGATATACGACAGATTGCGAGGAATACCCGGTTGGGCCAGGGAGTTGATCGGAAAGCTGATGATTGATGTTGAGTTGCTGAAAAAAGAGGGTGTTGGCCTGCGGCGGCAATGCGATTCGTTGCGCGGTACTATCCAGACTATGGCTGACAATCACGTCGAGGAAAAGGCAAGGTTGGAGCAGGAGCGGGACGCCGCCCAGGCCAGGGTGGCGAAACTGACGGCGGCGCTGGAAGAAATTGCGTGGATTGAAGTTGACGACAAGAACGATTGGATTAATCGTCCTGAGTTGTATAACGTTGTCATAATGTCCCGCGTGGCCCTCTCCGCCCCGAAGCGAGAGGAGCGCGAAGCATGAAACTGCGCTACAAAGCCCCTGAATGGATGACAAAAGAGCAGATAGAGCAGTTAAACGATGTCGCTAAATTTTGGGGACTTGGAATGATGGAGTGCATGTTGAACGAAATGATTAGACGCCATGAGGTGGCACTAGCCATTAAACAAAGACAAGCGAAGGAGGAACATGATGGGTGACAAATTACCCGAAAACATAGTCCAACTATCCACTTTCCGCATCAATCGAGGGAAAGAAAAGCATTGCTCCTGCTATGAGTGGATGACCTTCCCCAAAAAGCCGCTTGCATTTGAATTCGATCCAAAAAACCGAGAAGTATTCTGCCGGCATTGCGGAAATAAGATCGATGCGTTTGACGCGATGCTCCTGTGTGCCGAACAGGACGAACGGAGGAATAGCGAGCTTAAACAGCTTTTCGAACAGGCCAAGGAACTATCCGAATACAAGCCATGGCTGATACGAGCGCGTGAATTCGAACGGGAATTACGGGCAGGGATGATACCGATATGCCCACACTGCAGTCGAGGTATTTTACCGGAAGAACTTACCAGATGGGGAAATAAAGAGCGTGAACTGCAGGCGAGAAAGTTTCAAAAGCAAAAGGAGGAATCCTGATGGACAAGATGACGTCGGAGAAGGCGATAGAGATACTCAGAGACAAATTTATAGAGTTTTATCCGTCGGTTGCAGGCGTGAAGCCAATATCAATTCGCAGAGCAATGGAGATAGTTGATTTCATCAAGGATCAGCAGTCCCGAATTGTGGAGTTGGAGACGGCATTATTGGCAGCCAAGCCATGGCTTGAAGACCGCGGGAACGATGTGGGCGATGGTTCTGTTCTAACTTTACTATACGAGGCATTGAAGGAGCGTGAAGCCGGTGAGTAGGGAGATAAAATTCCGGGGGAAAAGCTTAGCGACCGGCAAGTGGGTAATTGGGTACTTAGTTAAGATGTTCGGTGTAATATCGATCATGCAGTTCGGTGACGAAAACACGGTTTATTCTGTTGATCCGGCCACGGTCGGGCAGTATACCGGATTTCAAGATCTTTACCGAGGCGATATCTGCAAGGACGAAACGGGAGCAATAGTTGAAATTATATGGTCTGACCGCCACCAATGGGCCGGACTGGTTATAAAAGGACACCGCTTATCTCAAGGGCAGACTTTCCCGCTATGGCAATGGGACCCGTCAAAAGCGGACTTAGGGCAGAAACTTGAAAAAATCGGCACTAGGTGGGACAACCCGGAACTGTTAGGAGGCGCGTCGTGAAAACAGAGCGGGAAATAAGGGATGAAATCGAAGCTACGCAACGAGCCGCTCAAAATTGCCGTAGATCGTATCAGAACAAGAAGATATCCCAAGAAGTCCTAAAAGACATGCTGATTGACTGCCAAGCAACCGAAGATGCTTTGCGTTGGGTACTTGGCGAAAACGATCGGTATGATTAGGAGGCGGTCAGGATGGTGCTTGAAACACGGTATATACAGTTAGCCATGTGCCCCAAAAAGAAAAGGGAAATAAATATAGCCAAATGTGACAAATGCCCTCACTTAATTGGACAAAGCGATATGTGGCACATCGAATGCACTTACAAGCCGAGGAAGAGGGGAGGCGACGGAACAAAATGAAAATAGGAGAATTGGATCAGCATTGTGCGAATTGCAGTGTTGGGGAGTTTTGCGGAAGTCCATGGGGGTATTGCCTTTGTCGCGATGATAGGTTCGTCGCCGTAGAGGACAGCGAATACTGGGATATTGCCCAAGCCGCTACAGCAAAACCTCTTGACGTTTGTAATGGGTGCAATCGCCCGGATTGCGAACCGTATAGATACAGCGACGTTGATTACGCGGATGAATCCTGCGAATACAGCGACGAAGCACGGGATTATCGTTGCGAACAGATAGCGGACTATGCAGAGAATACCTTGGGGGGAGGCGGTAAGGATGCCTAAGACTGGGTTTATTTGTGTCTGCGGTGAACCAATGCGATATATCCATGGTGATGACGGATGCGGCGACATACGGTGCATTGCCTGCCTGAGATCGTCGGGATATTGCGGGAGTATTTCGGAAGCAATGCGCGAATACGAGCGGATCAACGGGAAAAATCCATTAGAGGCGGTGAAAGACGATGCGTGACCGGGCCAGGGAAAAGGAGATTATGGCGGCCAAAACTCCAGGAAAATGTCTGTACGAATACCAGGAGGGAGACGGCCATGTGCTGCGAATGGGGACAGCCTTAGTAAGTCGAGCAAGCTATGAAACACAGCACATTATCAATTATGATCATAACCTTTACCCCGAAGATGGCGAACAATTTGACGAAGCGAAAGCGAATGCCCAGTTTATTGCCAGGGCGTGGACCGGCTGGCCGGAGGATATGGAAAGGTTGGAACGGTGCGAAAGAATGCTGAAACGTATTCAATTTTGCTGCGGTCAAATATATGGAGTTTGCCTAGTGTGCAGGAGGGAACGCGATGCTGGGCATAAGCCCGACTGCGAACTTGCCGAACTGCTGCCGAAGGAGGACGTCCATGTTTAATTGCCCGTCAGAAAAAGAATGCCAGAGGAAATGCCAATTATGCGGGGAGCATCCGGGAACCCATGTCATCAAAAACAAAATAAACGGAACAACATTAAATATATGCCATGTCTGCCTGACTGAACTGGGCATAAGAAAGGAGGCTGACAGTGATGTGTGATTGCCAAAATAGAGTTTGTACCGAGCTGAAAAAAGCATTTCCCACGGCGCGTAGAGTTATTATGCCAGTGGAACTTTTGTCGAACCGTATTTATATCGAAGCCACAGCGGATGTTATAGGTGAAAATGGTAAGTTAAAAGATAAAAAAATCAAGGTCATGGTCAGTTATTGCCCGTTCTGCGGTGAGAAATACCCGGAGAAGGGAGAAGAAAGTGTATAGAAATGTCGATCTTAAAAGACACCTTCCGTTATTAGGCTGCTTGTCGCTATTCAATTTGATTGATGCGTTAGTGTTATATCCATATGAAATAAACTATAGGGTCGTTGTGAGGTCCGAACTGCCCCGGTTGTGGGAAGAAGCGGATGACGCGAAGCTTACCTTTGACGATAAGGTAATAGATGTAAAACCATATGTTATCAAGATATTGAGGGATATGCGAGACGAAATAAACGCAGCAGAAGCGGCGGCGCAAAAGGCCATACGAGAACTGGAAGAGTACAAGAAAAAGAATAAGGAATTTGAACTGTTCAATAAGTTTAAGGAGGATCGAGGATATGGTAGGTGATGACTATGACTAAGTATCTTGCCGATTGCGACCAGGCTACCCGGTATCAAGTGTATCACAATACTCCCAATGACACGGCGGCGGCCCGGTTATTAGGAGTATCGCATAAGATATTTTCGACTTGGCGTAAAAATGCTGGACTACCAAAAAAGCGAGATGGCCGCACAAAGAAGATGGATTATTCCCTGACACTATCAGGCGGAGTACCATTCCGGAATGTTTTTCAGGGGGTCGAGCGACAAAAATGCGAGATATACCTGAAAATGATTGCTACTGCAGGGCAGGACCGAAGCCGGCCGATCGGGGATATATTGCATGCAATACATGTTTATTCCCAGGGAGCAGATATTATGGGACTTGGCTGACTGTGTCCCACTTAGGCACGGGATACGGCTCCTGGCTCCACTAATTACCATAAGGAAAGTGAGGAAGTATCAAATGGGGGGTACTGATTATGGACCAAGTACCGCAACAGATTGAACGAAAAGAGCTCATTGTCCAAGCACTGAATGCCTCAAGGAGAATTAGTCAGGCCGCGATTAAACTCGGCGTCACAGAGCGGCACCTTCGGAGGTTGATCGAAAAGTACAAAATCAATAGCCGCTGGCATTAACGGGTAATCGCAGGATGAAACATTCCTGCGATATTTTTTTGGGAAATACGGGAAATGTCCGGTTTCGGACATATGTTGTGGTTTAAAATTGCATTAGACACAATATATGGTGATAAAAGAAAATAATTATTCATTGAGAGGGGAAATAGGACTGTGAAAAAATCATTAATTTTGGGAGTGTGCGGGGTCTTTTTAATCATCATTTTGTTATTCGGCATGATAACAACAATTGAAACCGGTGAACGCGGGGTAATAACCCGCATGGGCAAGTTACATGGGATCATGGACGAGGGCTTGAACTTTAAACTGCCGTTTATCGACAGTGTGAAGAAAATGAGCATCCGAGAACAGAATTTTCCTCTGTCCTTGGAGGTATCTAGTAAGGACATGCAGACAATTAAGGTGGATGTGAGTTTGGTTTATGCCGTGAACCCCGGTGAAATCGGAACAATCTATCAAAGATTTGGCACTGAATATCAGACTATTTTGGTGTCGCCGACGTTGGCCGAAACTGTTAACTCCATGGTTGCGGAATATCCGATTGAATCATTTGTGGAACGGCGCCAAGAAATTAGCGCCAGGATTAAGGCAGTATTTGTTGAAAAAACGACTGGCAACGGTCTAGTTGTCAAGGATCTCTTGATTACTAATCATGATTTCAGCGACGAATATAATCATGCAGTAGAAGCCAAGAAAATCGCAGAACAGGGAGTTTTAACGGCACGGTATAACAAGGAGCGGGTTGCCCTGGAGGCTGAGGCTCAAAAGACGAAGCATACCAGCCTGAGTCCGATGGTATTACAGGAAATGGCGATTAATAAGTGGGATGGAAAGCTGCCGGCTTATTGGGGTGGCAATACGCTGCCGATGCTGAACCTGAACAAGTAGGCACAATGAAGCGAACGCCACTAAAAAGAAAGACGGCGCTCCGAGCTAAAACGGCGTTAGGGTCCAAAACGAAGCTGAGAGCCCGGGGCAAGAAAAATAAGCCGGGGCGGATAGCCGGGGAAGCACTTGCGAGGCTCAATGAGGATATATGGGAACGAGATGAGGGTAGATGCATTATCTGCGGCAGGCCGGTTCATCAGGGAGTAAAATTTCATCACGAACCTACTAAATCACATGGGGGAAAGGACCGGTTGGAAGACGGCTGTGTTCTTTGCCAAGATGGGCCTGACCCGTGCCATTATCGACGGCATTTTGGGAAGGATGGAAGCCAGGATATTCGGCAGAGATGTTTGGATTACCTGTATGGATTGTATCCAGACACGAAATAGGGGGTTGGCTATGGAAACTATTGAGGGAGAAATAGAAGTTCTAAAACACAACATAGCTGTGCGACTAGACGATTATATTGCCAGCATACGTCTATGGCGAGATGAAAATTATCGTCACAAAGAGATAGTATACCGATTGACTTGTGCGGTTGCGTCGATATTCATGGACGAGATCAATATCCGCTATCCGACTACATGGTGGGATGGGTTCAAAGAACAATACTTCCCTGCGTGGTTTCGAAAACGGTTCCCCGTGCGATATACGGAACACAATTACTCGGTTAAGGAGTATTTCCCTAAGATGCCGATCAGAGACGATCAGGCGAAGGTGTATTTTGTGAGGCTCCAGACTCCACTGTTAGCCTACCAGGAAAAAGAAATCAAAAAGGGGGAAGCAAATTGAAAGCGACAGGAATTGTAAGGGAACTGGATGATCTCGGAAGGATCGTAATACCCAAGGAATTGCGGCGAATTTACGGCATTGATACTGGAACGCCAATTGAAATTTTTACTGACAACGACAAAATAATTCTCCGCAAGTACAGCCAGGTGTGCGCCGCCTGCAATCATCCCGAGGTTGTGAAGGAAATCGGTCATATCGGTCTGTGCCAGAAATGTGTTGGCCAAGTAAAACAATGACTGCCGAACAGTTAGTCCAGCACTGCCAAGCATTGACGAACGTTTACCGGGTTATCGCCGAACTTGAAACACAACCGCTGACTGAAAAAGATTTGATCCTCGATAAACTGCAGTACATAAGCGCGGTGAAGGCCAGAGTAGGCCGGCTGGCTGGGGAAGCGCTGGAATTGGCCGGAATAGCCGAAGCGGAAAGAAAGAGCGGAACGGCTGAAGACTGGGTAAGCCGGCACAGGGAATATATCACACAAAGCCAATCCTTTACCGCCAAGCAGCTCGACATGGAAGCTGAAGCGGCGGCAAAGGAAAAACGGCTGGCAGAAGCGAGGGCCCTTGGACTATACGAAAAACTCAAAAACTTGCGGAGTGACCTGGAAAGTGTAGAGAACACACTCAAATTCCGGGGCCGGATGCTTTTCGGAGACTGGAAGGACGCATAAGGGGATAGGTGTATGAAAAAGAAGTGGAGTGTGAGTACCATTGATTGAGATTATTGAGCGTTCCTGCTACAATGAAACCTTTGGCACTGAAAAATTACCTATCGCTAAGGTTGAAAAGATGGAAATTAACGGATTAAGGGTCCAGGCGAGTTATAATTCGGATGGACATTTAGTCGTAAGAGCACTTCAAGGGAAAGGGTCTGATGGATATCCAAATGACACACTAGTAGTCTTTGATCAGGCTGCCAGTGATGTGATTATTTCATTCTGCCGAACGATCGGTATCAATGAACAGTTCGTTAACCTGGTGGCTAAGCATGCCACTCAACTGCCGTTTTAAGCGAGTGGAGGTGGGCGCCATGACTGTGTTCGAGAGCATTCAGGAAATCATTATGAACCAGACGAAATGCAATATGGCGGATGTGACTATTGAAGCCGATCTGGTTCGGGACTGTGGCTGTGACTCATTAGACTTGCTGGAGATCGTCCTAGAAGTAGAAGACAAGTACAATATCGACGTGACTGAGGAATCGGCCGGCAAGTGGAAAACCGTCCGAGATCTTGTGGAGCATGTGAAAAAGGCGGCAGGAATTGATGAGTGAACGATATGACTCATCATATGATTCGTATTGGGCATTGGTTTTATCGTCAACCCCGGACTTCCCGGGGCCGTGTGTGCTGAAAAGTCAAAGCAAGCGTGAATTGCACATTTTAGTTCGCCAGGCAAAGTGGCGGCGAAGGAACAAAGCTAAAACACAAAGAGGTTTAAGAGGATTGACTTTCTACGCGGGAGAGTGAACAGTAATGAGAAAATTTTTGAGCATGATAATTCTGGTTGTCGTAATGTTTGCGGCGGGATGCACAAGTCAAAACGCTACAAAGAACTTCGGTGGGGAAACCGTAATAGAGTTGCCAGCCAAGACAAAATTCGTAAATGTCGAATGGAGCAAAAGTGACCTTTGGATTATTCAACGGCCCATGCGGACAGAAGAATATCCTGAAACAATCACAATAAAGCAACATTCTTCATGGGGCGTGTTGAGCGGGACAATCATAATTAAGGAGAGTCGGTAGCAATGGATAGAGTGGGCTTAGAACCAGGCAACTTAGTTATCACTGTCGGACTGCCTTTGAGCGGTAAGAGTATATTAGCGCGGCGGTGTGCAGAGTCTGGCCCCAAAATTGTTGTCGTGTGCCCGGATACAATTCGTTTGGCACTGCATGGTAGTCAGTTTGTGGGTAGCGCAGAACCGTTTGTATGGGCTATCGCCCAAACCATGGTCAGAACCCTTCTAAAAGAAGGATATACCGTTATCGTTGATGCAACAAATACAACGGTAGAGCGGCGCCGGATTTGGGTGCAGATGTCCAAAGAATTCGGCAAGCGGGTAGCTATCTATCATGTGGATACTGATTATGCAACTTGTTGCGCGCGAAATCAGCGGCATGGGCGACTGGATTCGGCGATTATTGACCGTATGCATCGACAATTCGAACCGCCTGCAAAAGCGGAAGGTGATATCTTTACGGCAGCACAGGTCGAGAAGTATCTGGATGAGTCAACGGATGACTGTGACGTCACTGATAGGTAAAAAGTAAATAACAGACAAATAGCGTCGTGGTTTCGAAAGCCGGACGCTATTTTAAGGTGGTGGATACATCGTAACTGGGATAAAATGCGGAACGTGCAAGTATTGGGACCCGAGCAAAAAAGAACCGAAGGTCTGCAAGAGATGCGCCCATCCGAGGGGATGGAACGGGACCGTTAGGCCATTTTGGAAAAGAAAAGAGGTGCAATATGGGGGAGAAAGCAACGTGGTATCCAGAGACAGAAAGAGTCATTAGGTTATATTTTTGCAACAAAAGCCGGCTGGATCGCCTAAGGGCTACTGAGAAGACCCTGCAGGCCAATCTGTATGAAATCCAGCAGACACTGGGCAGTTACAAAAGAATCCCCGGGTTAACAGCAAAATATGGGCTGTGTATCGGCGGCGGGAATATGAATGCTGGACTTGAATCCCTCATGGGGGAATATGAGGAGCAGACTGAGCAGATTGTTAAGCAGATGGGGAAGACAAGCCGGCGACTGATAAAGATCCAGTGCCGGCGAAGAGAACTTGAAGAATGGGCGGCGCCGTTCGATGCGTCCATTGAAAGACTGAGCCGGGAAGAGCAGACACTGCTGGAACAGAGATACACATACCGGCGGAGCAATTATATTATTGCGGAACTTCTGCATTGCAGCGAGTACCGGGTGCGGTATATGTTGTCCGGGATCATTACGGAAATGGCCGGGTGGGTACGGCCTAAACAAAAGGCAGAAAACAAAAGAACCCCGGACTAGATCCGAGGTTCTTCTTTTATTCGTCTATGTACTCCATGATGTCACCGGGCTGACAGTTGAGGGTTTTACAGACACGGTCAATGATTTCTATATTGACTGTTTTATGTCCTGATAGCTTAGCCACAGTGGCGCTTGAAAGACCGGTTATTTCGGCGAATTGGCCCTTCGATATTCCCTGCCGCTGCAGCATATCCAATAACTTATAGTATTTTATTGCCATGATGCACCTCCTGCCTATAGACTACCACTATTTCAAACGTTTGTAAATATATTTATGCGATCGGTGATTTATTTTCGCAAACGCACTTGACAAGAATTTATATACGCGATAATATTTAATTAAACACAAAGATAAATTTACAAATACATAATACGGAGGCGGTAAGGATGAAATTAAAAAATATTGTTGTATTAAAAAATCAAAATAGAACTGTTTTAAAAAGATTAAACAAACAAACTGGTGTTTATTGTTACGTCATTATATTAAATGATAAAACTAGAAAACCATTTATACTAACCGACATGTATGGAAGGCAAATGCTTTATAAAAACGGCGTTGATTTCCGGCAATTATCGCAAAAACAATCTGGAAAGTTTGAGATTTGGAATAAATAACATTGCAGAGCGACGGCCTTCGGGCCAAATAAATAACCGGCGGGTAACAAGCCCGCCGCGAAGGGGAGAAAAAAGCCAATGAAATACAAATACAACGTCTATAATAACTACCTCCCAAACCGACCACACATAATGACCATCGAAGCGAACAGCCCGGCAGCCGCCGTTAAAAAGGCATATTTCGATTTTGTGCTGCAGGAAGGTGGCAAAGTAGAAAAGACCAGGCGCGGCAAAGGCTACACCAACACGGCAATCTACATATATTTGCCGGAGCAGGTCGCTGCAGGAGCCGGGCCGGAATGGACAATGGAAAGAGTATTCTGATTCAGCCCCGGCCTAGCCGGGGTAATGCGGAAAGGAGAAAAAAATGAAAACATGGGACGTATTGGTAACGAGAGATTGCACAGAAAGTACGATTATCCAAGTACAAGCGCAAACACTACAGGAGGCTATGGACTTAGCCGTGGGAAAAGCTCAGCAAGATTATACGCTGACTTGGACAAGGGACGGCAGCGAGGATATTCCCTATATAGTAGACGATAGTTGCGTTGAAGAAAATGACCCCGCCTGAAGATGGCTACACGGGAAGTGTAAAAGTGAAAGGATGGATGGAGAATGTTTGCAAAGTTTTGCCCCTTCTGCGGAAAAGAAACTGTATCCAGCACCCGCCCTGCATATATCGAAATTGGAGAATGGGACGAACATGCAGATAAGTGGGAAGAAGAGTACGGAGTAAGTGAATATGTTTGCAGTGAGTGTAATTGCAGGTTCTTTGCCTAACCCCGCCTGAATGAGAGCTTGGAGGGACCAGGCCGAAACCTACCGGCGTTCGCCGGGATGGTCGCGGGATACCGTAGAAAGGATGAGTGTCCATGGCAAAGATTAGTGAGTCGATGAAAGGGACGACGGTAAAACAGAGGGCCAATGCGGCATTTAACGAGGAAAACGATCTCTTTTGTGAATACCGGGAGGCGCCGAAAGATGATCTGGCACTACCCGGCATAAGAAAAACGATCAAGATGGTCCAAAAATCCCTTTCTTAACAGATGCGCCCCGGACTTCGGTCTGGAGCTTTATTTTTTCTATAAAAAGTTTCAATTCCTTATTGACGTTGAAATAATTATGGTATATACTTAAATTAAAGATAAGGGAGAGCGCAGGAGCGACAAGGCTCCGGCTTACGGAGGAAATGAAAATGAAAAGCACGATTCAGTTTGAAACTATCACCGACATTCTGAGCGAAGAACTGTACCAAACCCGATACATGATCGGGCAGATCGACGAAAAACATTACATCTACATATGGACTTGCCGCACAGGAGAAGAAGTAGTTGAAGTATCAACCGAAATGTTAAACTCGCCGGCCCACGACCACGGTGCTATGATCGGAACCGCTCAAGAGATCGCAGACCATATTGAGGTTTGTGTAGGACTCCACCGAGACGACCCCGACGAAGTTACCGCAGAAGCAGCCGAGGAAGTTGTAGCCGAATTACGCGAAGCCCTTGGCCTGTAAAGAATACGCCGAGCCGGGCGGCTAAACCCGGCAGAAGGAGGAATGAAAGTGGAAAATTTTGAAAGGGTTTTAGCCAAAATGAAGGGTCGAACTAATACTATAAATCATTTTGAAAAAGAGGCAAGTTCCGACCCGGTTATAATTCGCGAACTGGAAAACGCCCGAGCCTCCATGCATTGGGCGGTGGAAATTCTTAACACAACCGACTTAGATCATCATTGGTTTTTTGAACAGGATACTATTTTTCATGAATGGCACGTAGGCCGGGTAGCGTACCCCAGCACGGGGAGATCATGGCTTATCCCGCTGGATGTTCCGAACATTTATGGCGAATACCCCGAGGAGGAGTGACACGTATGTCTAATTGTCCATTTTGCGGCCGGCCGACCATCGGCCGCGCCCGAATATGCGAGTCAACAGAATGTGCCAAGCGACAGCAGGATTCATGGTTTGATGGCCAGATTTCAGTTCCGGACGGATTTCTTACGGCAGCCGACTTCGCGAAGGAAAGGGGAATATCCCGTCAGATGGTGACTCGAAACTGCACGAACGGGAAATATCCTGGAGCCTTCCAAGACCCGCAGTCTGGCCGCTGGTATATCCCCGATGACGCTGCCAGCAGTGGAAAGGTTGGCAGGCCGCCGGTACTGGACCGGCGAAAGGCCAGGCAGCCGATAAAGGCCACAGACGCCGAATGGAAAGGGATTGTCGAAAAGGCAGCCGTAACGGGACTGCCGGTAAATGAATACATGATTCGAAAGGCTCTCGACAAGCCTATCAATAAGAAAAAATAGATTAGCCCCGGCTCTGGTCGGGGCCTTTATTTTTTTGCAAATAGATAAAAATAACCACAAAAACATATTGACACATATACGTATATATAGTAATATATAATCAAGAGGTAAGGAAATACCTCAAATAAACTGAGACGGCTGGCACAGCGCAGCCGCAAGGAGGATAATATTATGGATTTGGTAAAAACGGAAAGAGAATTTGGCAGCGTGGAGTTTGAAGGCAAAAAGTACATCCTAACCAGTCAAGCAGACCTTACCGGCAGATTAATCCAACACAACGGCTACAATGACCCGGATGACAACGGCGATTATGATTTTGAGATGTCGGCCAGTGCGGTTGACGAATGCGGAGATGAATACACGGTGTACTGGATTTTTAACACCAGAAAAGACGCAGACGGCGTTGATAAAGAACTTGACCAGTATGATTATGACGAGGTTGATCGGGTAGTAGAACGGTACTAAAAACACATGCCGAGCCGGGCGGCGAATCCCGGCGCAATGAATGACGGGGCCGCAAGGACCCTGCAATATTGGAGAGAAAGATAATGGAAACAGATAAGTGCTCCAATTGCGGCATTAGAGACGCCCAAATCAAGGGACTCTGTCAAACATGTTACAAAAAAGCGTACCGGCAGAGCTTTATTGATAAGGGCATTTGCCCTGTATGCCGCAAAAATCCTCTGGCAGAAGGGCTTGCGACATGCGAGCAGTGCCGGGAGAGGATTAAAAGGGTAAAGCGCAAGGAAATGGCAAATAACGGCCCTCCAAATGGCTTGTTTTGTAGATATTGCGATAAACCTTTAACTGGGCATGCTCGTGTTGTCTGCGATGACCCAGAGTGTTTGCGCAAGAATCACAACAAAAAAGAAAGGGAAAATTATGAAAATAGAAAGCCTCAGCGCGACTTTGGGAAAAATATTACTTGGATTAGTAAAAAAGGTGTGCCTAAAAAGAACACGATTTACAGGGATAAAACACCCTTGCTAAAAATATCCAAGCATAACATGCTGTCTTTTAACCCTGCGGCGAATCTGCAAAATACAATTGGTTGTGGAGTAGGGGACCGTATTGATGTAGGTATCGTGGGTGATGATGCAAAGACCATAGCCGTCAAAAAAGGGAAAACGTATAAATTGACAAAACAGCCCCGGGGGAGCGCACTGTATGTTGTGTCAAAGCTAACAAAGGACGCTTTGGTGGAATGTGGGATTAAACTCCCCGCAACATATAAAATATCTTACATGGAAGAGTTTAAAATGCTTATATGCGAATTACAGGAGGGACCAAACTGTGAAGAAAACAATATGGATGAATGACCCGCTGATCCGCCTGCAGGAATCACTTCCGGACGCGTCAAGCCCAAAGAATAGACGATCCGGTGGATTTAGTCAGAGACTAGGGGACGTGGTGGAACGGTATGAAATAATGCTCAAACTGACTCCGGCACCGGCACTGACCGAGGAAGAAACGATGATCATGAGCGAAGTCGTCTGCGGCAGTATGGTCAGCGATCTGAGCATAAAATACATGCAGGACAGTATTCTGGACGCCGCCACCGGCACAGCGGAGGAAAGGAAGGCTCTGTCTGAAAAGGCTGCTGGGTGGTCGCCGACAGAGCGCCTGGCGTTGATCGAATCGATGGGACAATGATGACCGAGGATTGGATCATAGGGTTTGTCTGGGGCATTGGAACTATATCCGATGCCCGTCTATATATCCGTTATCACGATAGGGAACTTTTGCAAACCATAGCTGAAACGATCAATACTAGGTCACGTCCGTTCAGTCCGACAGTCGGCAAAATAGGTTTGCGCATACGTTTGGATCATCCCTTTTGTCAAAAGCTATTACAACTGGGGTGGACGGGGCGAATGGATAAGTCCAGGCTATACCCTACAGGAGAAATCGATCATATTGAGTTTATCCGAGGATACTGCTATACAAAAAGCGTTGTAGATACCTGGAAGAGAAAGACTAGAAAGGGTGATGTTATTCGATCGCCGCGTTTACGTATTTATGGCAGTCAGGATATTGTCTATCATATTGATCAGTATTTTGCGAAAAACATTGGCACTACCCCGAAAAAGCCGGCATTGCACACAACGAAGCAGGGTGATTGTTGGGTAATTTACTATCTATCAATTAAAGAAATACCGGTATTGGTAAGCATACTGGAATTATCACAGAAGAGTATACAAAAGCAGTGACCGTGCCCCTGCCGAGAGGTAGGGGCTTTCGTTTATTTACCATCAGCCAACTTCTTTACAAAACGTTTGTTCGGTGATATGATGATAACAAACACATGTTCTAAAAGGAATGAAGGAAGAATAGGGGGCGGCAACTATGAAATATACCGTTAAGGGCATGATACACGGACAAGACGTAGAGGTGACATGGGAAGATGGACGCCTAACGGGCGATCCTGATGTTATTAGCCTGGTGCAGTTAAATGCCATGGCTAAAGAGGGGACGGAGGTTGGTTGGGAAGGGCAGCGAAAGACCAAAACAAATCACTTAGACGACCCTGGGACAGCCGCCTATCTCATATACATAGAGATGGACGAGGTAACCGAATTTATAGGTGATAAGCTACTAATTGCTGCCGGGTGAAAATCATCGCAAAACAATCGCAACAAATAGGAGAAAAGCAGATATAATAAAAGTGTGGATGAACCGAAAATCCACCATGCTGTTGCCCTCCTTTCATACAATGCCCTGGGCTAGTACACCAGGGCAGAAGACAAAAGCCACTCAGAATAAATCTGGGTGGCTTTATTATTTGCACGAGGAAGTGAAAGCGATGTGGATTAAACTTAATCAACAGAACATAGCGAAGTCGGTGGGAACTGATGTATGTAGAGGGAGATAGAGTCATTGTCCCAGTCAAAGGAAGGATAGTAACGAGACGCTCCAAAACAGAAATGGAAGTAGATGAGAAAAAGCGGTTTGACATATCGCTGGAAGTCCCCGGACATGATGGATACCTGGAGAAGGATTATAATACCGAAGAGATCCAGTGCTATGATTGTGAAATATCAGAAGAGCTACGGCAACTAGGAGACAGAGTTATCTCCAAAAGGCCGGAGCTCTTTTATATTGATGAGTATATCGGCAGGGAGAACATTTGCTATGTGCTGTCATACGAACCGAAGATAGACAGAAAAACCGGTGGAGTAGTATTTGCTGATTGCCGGATGGTTACAGGGCCGTTTAGGGCACTGATGGATTACCGGTATATAGTGACGTTTTACGATCCGCACGTCCAGGACTTGACGGAAAACCAGAAAAAGGTATTGATGCTGCACGAGTTGTTGCATATCAAGGACGATGGAAAGATTAGGCCCCATGATATAGAGGACTTTTCGATGATACTAAGGCAATACGGCCTTGATTGGAATGACCCGTACAGGACGATAGATATTCCTGACATATTGAGTGAATACGGTGGTGGAGATGATGACGCAGGAAAAGCAAACGAAAAAAAGCCAGGAAAGAAAAAGACCAAAAACCGTTAGTGTTTGGACACCACGGCCTGAATTGGTCAGAGTGACTGAGATGCTTTTAAATCCTGACGATAGAAGGTCAAAGGCGGAGAAGATAAAAGCCGCTGGACTAACAGAACAGGTTTTTTACCGGTGGATGAAGGATGAAAGGTTTGTAAACTATCTCAATAAACAGATCGATAAATACACCAACAGTGAAATAAATGAAGTCTGGAAGGCACTGGTGCGCAAATGCAAGATAGGTGATACCAGCGCAATAAAGCTGTTTTTCGAACTAAAAGGTCTATATAAGGACCAAAAACAAATCGAGCATACCGGCAAAGATGGTAAACCGATAGAAACTGAAACCCGTATCATTATAGATTACGGCGATGGTGCAGATGGCTAATGTCATTCGCGTCCAGTTTAATCCCATTTTTCGCGAATTCAACAGGACAAGGTGCCGATATCGTGCGGCAAAGGGTAGTGCCGGTAGCGGGAAGTCGGTCGATATAGCCCAGGACTTTGTTGTAAAGCTGATGGATGATAAATACGCCGGAGCGAATCTCCTGGTAGTCAGAAAGATTGACGAATCAAACCGAGATAGCACATACGCAGAAGTCAAGGCCGCAATCAACCGTGTTTGCGGTGACATGGCTAGTGCGTTGTGGACAGTTAGGCAGAGCCCGCTTGAAATGGTGTGCAACAAAACAGGAAATAAAATCATCTTTCGTGGCATGAAAGACGATAGCCAACGAGAAAAGATTAAGTCCGTCACGTTTGAACGTGGGAAACTCTGCTGGATATGGCTTGAGGAAGCCACTGAGTTCGATGAGGACGATGTTGACATCCTTGACGACCGCCTGCGCGGCGAACTGCTGAATCCTAATTTGTATTACCAAATGACATTCAGCTTCAACCCGGTTGACGCGAATCATTGGATTAAAGCGAAATACTTTGATATTGAAAGTCCTGACATTTTTACGCACCATAGCACATACCGAGACAACCGGTTTATTGACGAAGCATACTATCGACGCATGGAACTGCGTAAGATTCAAGATCCAGAAGGGTATAAAGTATACGGCGAGGGAGAATGGGGCGTCACTGGAGGACGCTTTTTTACTTCCTGGAGTAAAACGATCCATGTGTGCAAGCCTTTTGCAATCCCGACAGGATGGTTGCGGTTCAGGTCGATGGACTGGGGGAGTTACCGGCCATACGCAGTTGGGTGGTATGCGGTTGATTATGACTCCATGATTTGGAAGTACCGTGAATTGTATGGCTATGGAGGCAAGCCGAACGTGGGAACTGGAGAAAACGCCAGGCAGGTTGCAATGAAGATAGTCGAGGCAGAAAAGGAAGATAGGGAAATTTCATATGGGGTACTTGATAGTGCGTGCTGGAATGCATCTGGTACGACTGGGCCTACTGTGGCCGAAGAAATCAACAATGTTTTGTCAGAGTATAAAAAGACCACATTCGCTAAATCAGAGAAAGGCCGGGAAAATGGTGCAGAGCAGCTGAAGTTGCGACTGGATGGATACAAAGGGCGTGATGGTAAACAGGTTCCGGGGATCGTCTTTTTCGAGACTTGTTTCCACAATATCCGTACTATACCGGTCTTAACGCATGATAAGCGGCAACCTGAGAAGGTCGATACAACCGGAGAGGATCATTGCTTCGACGAAACTGCCTATGCCTTGACGTCACGACCGTGGACGCCGAAGAAGCCAGAACCAGAAGGCAAGCGAGACGCATACAGTCGCAAGCGTGACAATGGACTTGACTGGATGGCAATGTAAATAGTTATACAATTCCGTGCATAAAATGATCAAAATGCCGGGGTTATATAAAAATAAAACGAAAAATTATTCAAAAGGGAGAGAAGAAAATTATGAGTGAAATGATTAAGGTAGCTGCAAAATCCGATTCTAACAAGGTGGCCGGCGCGATTGCCGGCATGATTCGCGACGGGAAAAGCTTTGAGATCCAGGCAGTAGGCGCAGGAGCATTGAATCAGGCTATGAAAGCTATTGCGATTGCAAGAGGGTTTGTGGCGCCGAATGGAATTGACCTTGTTTGCGTGCCAGCGTTTGCCACGGTGGAGATCGATGCCCAAGAGCGGACGGCGATTCGGCTGATTCTGAAAACAGCATAGGATAGGATGGAGACTGCCACAATGCGGTGGCAGGGGGTGGGATAGGGGTATGGTGTTTAGTCTTTAGGGTGATAGGCCCCGTCGAAAGGCGGGGCAGTTCATTTCCTCCAAAGAAAAAAAGTAAATGCAAAGGAGAAAATATGGACGCAATACTCAAAATTATTGTTTCTACCTGCATAATCATGTCTCTTGTCTCAGTGATTGGCATGGACGACTATGTGAGAGCAACGTACTTCATGTCGTGGGCGATTTTTAATTTAGTACTATTGTCATGGGACCGTTAGGGGGAAGGTAAAATGTCTGACGTTATAGGCAAAGTAGTGATCAATGGTGAGCCCTATGCCGTAGTCAGAGACAGGATTTTAGACGTTGAGACGGAGATTGTAGAGGTAGGATTGCGCCTCATGCAGACGCCGCCACCCGAAAATCTTACCGATTACGGTAAACAACGATGATTTTATTGTAAACTTAACGGTATTTCCCAAACATAAAGCCTGCAAGGCCAGTAAAATCAACAAAGTGCAATTTACATAAGAATGGTTATTGGTCGCAACGATGATTATTAGTCGTGCAGGATATGGAGTAGTGATAGTGATGAACAGGCCTAAAATTACATCGATCATTGGTGTGCGTGGAGAAGCTGGCCGCGCAATGTTTATTGACCATGTTGTTTTCTTCGACGATGGGCGGCAAATTAAAGTAAGGGAGTCCGTCAAAAAACGTGGTCAGCACTTATCAAGGGCAGAAATTGCGGAAATGGCGATAGAATACCGGAGAACCCGGGCGACTATGGGAGGGGAATAGCAGTATGGAGATACCGGCAATAATTTCAATTAAGTCTGATCTGGTTGATTCCGGCAACGCCAGAGAATATGTCGTGACGTTTGCGGACGGAGATGCTTACGGATTCATAACGCAGGATATCAAAGAAGACATGGCGGCTGTTATTGCTGCCGCCATCTGTCGGCGAAAATCCGAGATGATCGACGCTAAACGATCCCGCCAGGGAGAACCTGTTGGCACAATGCTGCATCAATGCCACGATATTATTTTTGGTGATTGGAAAATAAAAAAATACAATACTGGATGGAGACTGTATGCGCCAGATACGTACTTTAATGTCGCGATTGCTTATTGCCCATTCTGCGGAAGACGACTACCGCAAGCAGGGGAAATGCTGTATCGGTCCCCGGCTCCGACAGACCTATCTACTGTTTCCCATGACGGCAAGATGATTTGCTGGCAAGAAGGAAATGTTAATGGGCAAGGGCCGGAGGGCGAATAAATGGAACGGACCATCATTGACTGGATGTTCGAGCATCCTTGGCTGACGACTTTTATTTTGTGGGCGTTTGCCGCAGCTCTTGGACGGAGATCCAGCGCGTAAAACAAGAAAGGATAGGTTGCAAGGATGTTCATGATTGTTTTGTTGTATCGAGTTGAAGGGAAATACCCGATGTCATACTTTCCCTTGCTTGCAATTGTGTACCCCGTATTAGCGATTCTCTGTATTCTGTACATGTTTCGTGACTTTCTGTTTACGGATGAGCAAGAATACTCCTTTGAAGTCGGCAGACTTTCGATTCACAACAAAGTGCAGTGGGACTTGATGGATGCATATAGACCATTGGTTTGCTTTCACTGGTATATAAAAGATGGATCAAAACGAATTTTGTGTATTTAAATAACGCCGCCTTCGGGCGGTTTCTCTATGTCCGAAGGAGGTGGTACGTTGGCAAAGGTAATTCCAATCAGCGTGGGAATAGCGCGGCGGTGGTTTAAGGATGCTGTAGACGGCATGCAGGACTGGCGGCGAGAAGCCAGGGAAGATTATGAGTTTTATTTCGGAATACAGTGGGATGAGGGAGCGATCGACAAACTGCGGAAGCAGGGGCGACCGGTCATCACAATCAACCGGGTTAAGCCCACGGTAAACCTGCTGTCTGGCTATCAGCGCCTGAACCGCTATGAACCATCATTCAAGCCCCGCACTGCCGACGACCTGAAAAAGTGCAAAGTCCGGGAGGGCATGACTAATTTCGTCTTTGATGCCAGCGACTTCGAGTCAGAAGAGAGCGACATATTCTTGGATGCGGCCATTGCCGGCAGGGGATTCGCAAAAATTACATATGAGGTTGACTACGACACGATGGACGGTGAGGCCCAAATTAAGCGGGTTTCGCCGTTTTCTATGTATGTTGACCCGGAGTGCCGGAAAGCAGACTTATCGGATGCGAAGTTTGTCTGTGAGGGGCGCTGGGTTGATAAAGATGAGGCAATGGAGGTCTACCCGGAGCATGCCGAGGCCATTGAACAGATGGTGCATGAGTATGATACCGACGAACAGGACTCATATGGTAGCGACATAGCGGAGCCATTGTGGTATCAAAAGGACGGACATAAGGTCCGGCTCATCGAAATGTGGTATCGCCAAAAGCGAATGACCAAGTTTTTTGTTATGCAGGATGATTCGTTGCTCCCGCAATCACAAGTGCAGATCAACATGCTGTCGCAAATGGTCATTGTCAATGGTCAACCTCAGACGGTCGAAAAGCCGCAGAAGGTAGTGCGTGTTAAGGTCATGCTGGGTCAGATTGAACTTGAAGACATTGAGAGCCCTTACCAGCATAGGGACCTGCCGTATGCGCAGCTCACCGCTTACTATATTGGCGAGGGAGATACCCCGTCCGGCGTTGTCAGGAATATGAAGGACTCGCAAAGGGAAATCAACAAACGGCGTTCTCAGCGTCTTCATATTCTTAACACCCAGGCGAACAGTGGCTGGATCGCCGAAGATGGGGCACTGACGCCAGAGCAAGAGCAAAACATTCGGAACTTCGGCGCCACTCCTGGTGTAGTAGTCAAACACCAGAAGGGAAGCAGCCTGCAACGAATTACCCCTTCCCCATATCCGACCAATGTAGCGGAGGAAGAACAGATATCGACAAACGATATCCGGGAGTTGACCGGTATTAACGAGGCCATGATGGGTAGCCAAGATGCGGCAGGTCAGTCTGGCCGGGCAATAGAGCTACGGCAGAAGCAGGCTATCACCCATGTGGCCGCACTGTTTGACAATCTGCGGAAGTTTAAACGCAGGATACTCTATCTTCTTTGGGGCAAACGGAACTGCCCGGGGATTATCCCGCAGTATTATACCGAGTCCAAAACTATCCGGATCATCGGCGAAGATGGCCATGACGATTTTATCCAGGTCAATGACGCACAGGTTATTCAGGACCCTAACACAGGGCAGTGGTTTGAGACGACAATCAATGACCTGTCTGTTGGTGAATTCGACATTGTCATCACGGATACGCCGTCAACTGCCACTCAGCGCATGGCCCAATACTATATGCTCCTGGAGGCGGTTAAGGCCGGAATACCGGTTCCGCCGGACGTGATACTCGAAGAGTCCGACATCCCGCGCCGGGACGAAATTGCCCGAAGAATCCGGGAAGAAAAAGAAGCTCAAGCCCAAGCGGCGGCGCAAGAAGCGCAGGCAAAACAACAACCGCAGACCAATCCTCCCCGGATATCTCTGAATTATCGGGACTTACCGCCGGATGGAAAGATGCAGGCGGCGGCGCAGGCCGGCATTCAGATTCAGCCGCCGGTGGACATGGGTCAAATAGTACAGCAGGCGCAAGCCCTGCAACAGCAACTTGCGACATTGCCGCCTGAACAGCAAATGGCGATCATTCAGCAGCTGATGATGGGCGGCGGACAACAACCGGTTATGCAACAGCAGATGCCACAACAAGGGCAGGTGCCACCGATGCCGCAGTCCCAACCTCAGGGACAAGGAATGCCTAGTTGGCAGGGACCGGCGATACCGCAGAATCAAGTAATTAATAGCATGAGAGCGGCATTATAATCAAAGGAGTGTGAATCATGTGCGAGTCGGATACATCTTATATTTATAGCGAAGAACAATTGATTGTGCTTTGTCGGGAATGGCAGCAACGCCTGAGACTGGAATGCTGGGAAGTGGCTTTGCGCATTGCACGTCAACGAGATTTTGATTTAAAGAATGCTCAGGGGGAGTGTTGTTACACGAAAGAAACCGCCCTGGCAACAATCAAAATATTAGATCCGACTGATTACCCGCAATCGCCGTTTAAGTATGATATGGAGATAGTATTAGTTCATGAATTATTGCATTTACATTTTTGCATGTTTGATAAAACCGAGTACGGTTCATTAGATGAAACTATGATGGAGCGCTCAATTGACCATATCGCTAAGGCATTGGTTAAACTGAAAAGGCAATCAGGACTGAAAGCCGAAAACGCGGTAATGAGGGGGCGATATCCGTGACCTGTAAGGGCAAAGGAGGCAACAAGCGCAAAGGCGGCAGAAAGACTTAGGAAAGGTGGACATTCCATGCCACTACCGAAAGACCATATGTTCTTTGGCCTTGGGCCGAAGCTGACTGCTAAGCAGAGACAATATGTTGATGCGGTTTTTGACAAAAAGGTCATTGTGGTTCCGTCCAAGGCGGGAACGGGGAAGACACTGCTTGCTGTAGCGGCCGCCAAAGTAATGGAGCGGGATCTTGTGTATGTATTCCCCAATGTGTGTGAAGATGAGTTCGGGTATTTGCCGGGTTCGCTGTGGGACAAGTATTATCAATACCTGGGCCCACTGTTTGATGCACTGGATGAAATTCGCGAGAGACCAATGACCTGCGTGTCGCGGGAGGATGCAAACGAAGATAGCAACTCCGGAGGATGGAAAGACGGGAATGTCTGGGTGTACCCAAAGCCGCATACTTTCCTGCGTGGCCGCAACCTCAAGGGGAATAAGATCATCATGGTTGATGAAGCCCAAAACCTTACCAAGCCGCAACTCAAGAAGATTATCACCCGGGTACATGATGACTGCACGGTGATACTGGCCGGTCATATGGGACAGTGTGACCTACCGGACCCGTCAAAGAGCGGCTTCCCCGCTTACATTGATTTTTATCGGACGCGGGATTATGCGGCGGTTGTGGAATTGACGCAGTGCTTCCGGGGTGTGATTGCTTCGGAAGCCGACGAAGTATAAAAAATAGGAGGATGATTTCAGATGAATGGTATGAAGTATGGGGTCGGTATAACCGGAGCGTTTGCCGGTGGTTACGATGGAAACGATTGTGCTGCCCAGCAGGTCCAGCGAAAACAAGGCCAAGTCGAAAAAAGTCTCAACGAAATTTCGGACATTGCGGACACTACGCTGCGACTGGCCCGTGAGATTTTGGATGCGGTTTCTCTTCCTAAGCCTCAGCAGGCATGCAATGGTGCTGGTGTACCGGAATCATTTGACACCGTAGCGGGGCGGCTGCAGACGACCGGTTCTGTTTTGATTGAAGCGAATAACCGTCTGCACGAGATCCTTGAAATTCTGCAAGATCAACTTGGCGATCAAAAGCTGGTGTAACCTATGGACTTTTAAATAGTCGGAAGGATGGTTGAGATGGTTCAATGGTACCGTAAGAAACCTGTCAAGGTTCCAACTCTGGAATGGACGGGAAGTAACCATAGGGAAATGTTCGACTTTCTAACGGGGACTCATGATAGACCAATGGATGTTGTGGGCGAACATTTTTACATTGATCACAATAAAGTTCACGGTGGCTTGATTATCAAGACCAAAGAGGGAGAACATTTGGCGTCAATTGGTGATTTCGTTATTAAGGGTGTTGTTGGCGAATTCTACCCATGCAAGCCGGATGTCTTTGAAATGACTTACGAGAAAGAAGAAACCAAATATGTAAAATTACAACACGACCTGCTCACGAGCAAATATACCGAAGTTTACCACGAACCGGGAAGCGAAATGCAATACGGCGCACCACATCGCTTTACGGTCATTGGAAACCATGATGACTACTTCGGTATTCCGCTGGCGGAAATTCATTTCCAAGAAGGTCCTATTAAAGAATGCGGCGTAAATGGCGTCTGCAATGAGGACTTGATTGCCATGGTCATCTGCCGGCTGGAGCATTTCCAGAAAGGACAGTTTGCCTGCAGGGAAAACGCTTTGGCAATTACCAAATTGGAAGAGGCGCTGTTGTGGCTGCGTAAGCGGACAATGGGCCGGGAGCAACGTGGCGTTGAAGGAACCAATCAAGTATAAATAATTAAGCAGAGGGTGAATGATATGGGAATCCAAACAAAAACGCAAACCGACTTACAGATGAAAGCGAAGAAGGTCATTGAGGAGTTCGTTGATCTTACGCTTATGGCAATTGATGAACAAAAAAAGCGTCCGTTTAAAGATACCTACGCAATAAACCAATTGGAGCAAAGCGTCATGTCGATCTATGCAATTCTGTTAAATCGGGGTGATCGTCAATGAGACAAACCAGACCAAAGACCGAGAAGAAAGCCGAAATAGCAAAAGTCGCTGAGAAGGCAATCGGCAAAGCGGTAAAACTTCCGGCTGATGCTCCATCGGGTATTGCAAGGAAAGACGTTCCGCAGGAAATCGAGGTTGTACCCGCTATGGCCGGTGAGAGAGTTGACGCGCCGCCTGAGATGAAACACTTGGCAGAACTCGTGCAAGAACCTGGCGTGATTAGTGTCGCCGAACCGGCTGACCCGGCGGTGGCGGAGTTTAATGAACTCCGTCTGAATTATGCTAAGGTATGCAACAAAATGGCAGAAAACGTACTCAATGGCAGAGTGGTTGATAATAGTCATATTGATATTCTCAATGCTCTGACTGAGGCAGTGCTGGCTACCAGCACACCTACCTATGTTTTAAAGGGATAAGCCCGGGAAACCGGATTATCATATATTCGCGGCGCGACCGGCGTACTGGCCGCACCAGACCAACCGTTTGTGGTGGTCTTTTTTATTGCCCTTTTTTCGCGACGACGGCGATACGGTCGTAATACATCGTCCATCCGGACGTAAAACGGAGGTTGGAAAGTATGGCTAAAAAATCAAAACTGCCTGATTGGATGAGCGAACTGGAAGAACTTGATGCTGATGCGGCAAGTGATTTCGCCCGTGAGAATGGTTTAACCGGCGAAGAAGATGACGGCGATACTGGCGCCGATAACAACCAGGATGCCGAGGATGACCAAGACGCTGACGAAATCGAAGAGTCAGATGACTCTGATGGCGATGCCGCAGATGAAACCGGCGACGACCAGGACGACGATCAGAGCGATGAGGACGGCGAGGAAGATTCTGCTGAGGATGACCAACCCGACGAGGACTCAGAGGAACCCGATGATATACCTGCCCCTGATGCTGGAAAAGACAAGGGAAAAGGGAAGGTAAAACAGGTTCCGTATGAAGCCCTTCACGCGGAGAGAAAAAAACGGCAGGATCTACAACAACGGCTAGAGGCGCTTGAGTCTCGCATTGCACAACAAACCGTACAACAGACCGCACAACAAAGCGTACAGCAAAATGAGCAACAAGACGTACAACAAACCGAACAACAGCAAAAAGAACAGGCCAATGCCTATGTTGAGTGGATGGAAGCGGAAGCCGAAAAGCAATTCAAGGCGCAGTTTGGGTATGCCCCGAATGAGCGGATTGCCGCCAGGGCTAAGGAAGCGTTCAATGAAAAATTCGGGCGTGAACCGGACAGGTACGACGAAGATGACGGCGCTGCCATGGATGACATTAAGGCCGACCTGATTAAACGTGATACGTCCCGACTTGCAAGCATTTCCACTCAGATAGGTCAGCATGTTCAATCACAGTTGCAGTCCCGGCAGACGGAACAACAACAGCGGCAAAAGATGAACAGTGACTATATGAACAGCTTCAAGTCCAAGCCGGATGCTCAAAAAATCTTCGACTATGCAAATCAGCGGTATGCAAAATTGACGGATGCTGAAAAGGCGGTTTTGGGCCCGGCGGCAGACCGCGTCGGGAAAGGACAGGGCACTGCTGATGATGTCTTTGCCTTCAAGACCTTTATGGATTTATCCGAAATGGAATGGCGCCAGCAATCCGGAAAGGCCCCGGAGGAATCAACGCCGGGTGAAGAGCAAAAACCGACAGCTCAGCCCAAAAAGAAATCGACCTCGCAAAAGGTCAATGAGTTAAAGAAACAACCACGGAGTACCATGATCGGTGGCAAGGGCGATTCGAGCGGCACCAATAGAAATGCTGAGGCTGACCGAATCATGCAAACCGAACCATACGAGAAATGGCCGAAGTGGCTAAAACGAATGTTCGAAGGGGGATAAATAAATGGAAGTTGACAATCAGACCAGGGTACCAGCGAATCTGGTAGAACGCTACTGGAGACGGGTACTTTGGGAAACTACCAAGAAGGAACTGTATTGGAATAAATTCATCGGGGAAGGCCCGAATAGCATCATCACCAAAATGACGGATCTGAAAAAAGAAGCCGGCGACAGAATTGTCGTTCCGCTGCTGCCGAAATTAATCGGTCCCGGCGTCACCGGCGACGATGTCCTGGAAGGCAATGAAGAACCCTTAATGTACCAGGATTTCAGCGTTGTGGTGGATCAGATTCGCCATGCTACGATCATCAAGGGTCGCTTCGAAGAGCAAAAAACCCAACTCAAAATGCGCCGTGATGGACGCGATGGCTTGTCGATGTGGCTGAAAGAAAAGATTGACTATGATATCTTTAAGGCTCTGTCCACGACGGCCAGCCCGAACCGACAATTATCCGCAGGTAGTAAAGCCGAGAACTTGCTCACTGATACTGACAAGTTCACGGCTTCTTTAATTTCCAGGGCAAAACGCAAGGCAAAGCTGGCCGGATCGCCGGTAAATGTAACGTTGACCGGCACTGTTGCTGTGCAAGCTGATTCGTACATTATCACTGGCACAACCACTGAATTTACCACCGAATTAAAGGTGGGCGACGTGGTAACTGTAGCGTCTCAGGAACGTATTATTGTCGAAGTATACAGCGACACTTCGGCAAAAGTGCATATGAAGTGGAAGACGGCGTCTTCCGGCAATGCAATGGGTTGCAAACGCTACCCTGGTGCGCGTTGCAATATGCGCCCTGTAAACGTCGACGGGCAGGAACTGTTTGTCATGGTCATTCATCCGTGGCAGGAACGCGATCTGTGGGCCGATCCGGTCTGGTACGAGGCACAGAAGTATGCTAACGTTCGTGGGAGCAAAAACCCGATCTTTACCGGCATGACAGGGATATATGATGGTTGTGTGATTCATAGTCATGAAAACATCAACATTTCTCTCTCCGGCGCTTCTGGCGCGAACGTCGCCCATTCTCTGTTCTTGGGGGCACAGGCCTGCGGCATGGCAATTGCGCAGGAGCCTGAATGGGTAGAAGATGAAAGAGATTATAAAAACAAAGTTGGTATTTCGACTGGCATGATCTGGGGCGCCGAAAAAGCCAAGTTTAACGGCGAGGACTTCGCCTGCCTCAAGGTGCTGACTGGCGCAGCCGCCGACTAGGGTTAGTTACAAGAGGGGCAGGGCATTCCTGCCTCTCTATTATTTATTATTGGGGGTGCGATCATGCCCGGTCTATGGGGACAAGCAGCAGGTCTGGCTACTATTGACGACCAGAATATCAGCACAGATAAGGTATGGTCAAGCGACAAAACAAATGCGGTAATTACAGAAGTAGCGGATGAAATTCGAGAACAAATTGAAGAGATAGAGGGCGCTCAGGGACCACCCGGCCCCACCGGTCCGCAGGGACCACAGGGGTTAAGAGGGGCAATTGGCCCTCAAGGTGAACGAGGGCCGCAAGGACTGACAGGTCAACAGGGACCACAGGGGCCAATGGGATTGCA
Organism: Acetonema longum DSM 6540; assembly: GCF_000219125.1. Taxonomy (NCBI): domain Bacteria; kingdom Bacillati; phylum Bacillota; class Negativicutes; family Acetonemataceae; genus Acetonema; species Acetonema longum. Next base: position 41,358 of record NZ_AFGF01000107.1, on the reverse strand, counting down.
AGGACCGCAGGGAGACGTTGGTGAACAAGGGCCAGAAGGTCCTGCTGGGCCAACCGGTGAGACAGGTCCGCAAGGTGTTCAAGGACCACCGGGACCGCAAGGAGAACAGGGACTGCCGGGACCTGCGGGACCTGTTGGGCCGGCTGGGCTAACGTGGCGCGGATTATGGGATAATGGAACGGCCTACGTTAAAGACGATGCGGTGGGCTACAGTGGAGCATCTTATTTTTGTCTAACTGAACATACAAACGTTCCGCCAACCGGAGACCCGTCATCAAGTACTTATTGGGCCCTACTTGCTTCTCAAGGTGCTGTAGGTCCGCAGGGACCACAGGGCATTCAGGGATCGCAGGGGCCGCAAGGACTACAAGGTCCTATAGGACCTGTTGGGGTGAATTGGCGCGGCGAGTGGGATGACTCCGAAACATATGTAGAGCGAGATGCTGTACGATACGATGGTTCGGCTTATTATTGCTTAGAAAACAACTCGGCTATCTATCCGACAGGAGATGTAGCTTCAGAAATATATTGGAATCTCATCGTCGAAAAGGGCGAAACCGGTCCGGCTGGTCAACAAGGAGATCCCGGCAATATAGGAGAACCGGGACCGGAAGGACCGCCGGGGCCAATGGGTCCCATGGGACCGCAAGGAGAACAGGGGCCGCAAGGCATGCAAGGAGTTCAAGGACCAATCGGGGAGCCTGGCTTGCAGGGGGCTCCAGGAGCGGCAAGTCCTATCGGCCTTGCGTGGCAGGGTGCGTGGAACTCAACAACAACTTATTTTCAGAACGACGCTGTTGGGTACGAGGGAGCATCGTATTTCTGTTTATCCGGGAACACGAACATGCCTCCTAGTGGCGACGAATCGTCAGAGTCGTATTGGGCACTTCTGGCGATGTATGGTCCACAGGGACCGCAGGGTCCAAAGGGACTACAAGGATCACAGGGACCCGCCGGTCCACAGGGACCGCAGGGTATTCAGTTCCCTCCATGGATTTCAGGGGCAAACTATACCATAGGAGAAATCATTTTCAGCACTAAGCTTCCCAGTTATGCTTATGCCGAATGCGTAATTGGCGGTATTGCTTACGAGACAGAACCGGAATGGCCGGCACTTGGAGAGATAGTAACGGATGGAGCTGTCACGTGGATTGTAAAGGATAGACGAAACGCAAGAAAACTAGATACTGCACGAACAATCTCTCTTGAAGGCGATGTAACTGGAAGTGTCAGTTTCGACGGTAGCGGCGACGTTGTTATAGAGACAAGTATTGGTCAGGTCAGGCAGGTTGCGCCCAGTGTCGCAATACCAATTATCAATCCGGTCAACAATTCCTGTTCTGCAATTCTTTTACTGCGGTCTGCCAGAACGTTAAAAACTTTGACAGTACAATCAACAGATAATACGAGTTTAAATGCAGGCATTGTTCCTAATTCCGAAGTCACATTAAGACTATATAAAAACGATGCCGAACAATACAGCTTTTCGTTTTCGACTGCAGAGGCGACAACTGATGTGACAGCAGTGCCATATGCGGTGGGGGATACCTTCTGGTACAAGGTCGAGAGTGCGGCGACGAACATTAAAATGCTCAATGTCTATCCGGAATTTGAATAGGAGGGCTTATGGAGTTAGTTAGTTCGATTGCAATATCGCCGTCTGGCACAGCGGTAACGGTTGGCGGAGGATATTTGTACGTATTTGTGTATCATCCAACGGCTATACGGAGATATAATTTAGACACTTTGGCACTGGTCGATAACACGCAAATATCCTCTGTATCTTCGAACGATATTCGTGGCGCAGTGTATAGTGACGGATTAGTGTATGGGGCTTACTATTCCGGGGCTTATGTGTTGAAAGTCGATTACGCGGCAGGCTTGATTACTCCCGTAGCCAGGGCAAACGGGAATATGCTACATGCGGTTACTACAGACGCTAACTATGTATACTTTATAATGGCAAACGGATATAGGGACAAATACACTAAAGGGGGCCTCTCTTTAGCAACAAGGTATTATTCTTCTGACGCCCGCACCAGAACGTGTTCTGGTGCAGTTATAAGCGGCAGGTATCTTTATACAGCTAATAGCATGACGCCAGGTGCCTTTACAAAAATTAATTTAGACACCTTGGAGACTGTTGCAAACCTATCCTTTCCCACAGTTATAAATAACCGTTGTAATGATGTCAGTATAATCGGAGATCATTTGTATTCGCCAATGTACATGGCCCCTGGAAAAATTGCGAAAGTCGATTTAAGCAATTTCACTCAAGAGGGTGTGACTGTAACGACCCTTCCTTTGGGGGCGGGTAACAATGAAAATACCAACCCTGAAAGGTGCTTGGCAGTAGGTGGATATCTATACGTACAATGTCGCACAAGTCCGAATAGCATTATCAAGGTTGACCCGAATACGATGCAAATTGTCGATACAATTTGGCACGCGGATTTAGGTTCTTTTGTGCAGTGTAGGGGGTTGGCATATGCAGATGGGTACTTGTATTCTTTGACAAACACTCGTTTGGCAAAGATTTATGTTGGCGGGGACGAGCCGGCGGTGCAATCTTACTCTTTTGTGATAGGGGGCGACCTATGATGTACGCATACCTAATCGAGGGAGATACGGCAGTAAAAACCTACTATGGCGACAACCCGCCTGATGGTTGGTATCAGTCCAAATCTCCTATTGATTGGTCGAAATATTATTGGGATGGCAACGGACCTGCCCTAAAAGCTGTAGAGCCGCAACCAGAACCTGAGCCATATGTGCCGAGTCTGAAAGATTACAAGCAATGGAAAGTTGCGGAAGTTAACGACGCCTGCGGCCGGATATTGCTATCTGGTTTTTATTGTGATGTTCTGGGCGAACAGCACCGGTACGATACTGATATAGTTGATCAAATTAATTTTGCTCAGGCTATGCAAGTAGCACAGTCAACCGGGAAACCGACATCATACCGCATATGGAATACTGATGATGTCACAAAGGAATGGTATCCGCATACATACGAGCAATTTCAGGCCGTGATGATTGCCGCAGCAGATTGGAAATATCGAAAGTTATATTTATGTAGTGAGTACAAAAACGCCATCGAGAGGGCGCAGTCGATTGAAGAGATTGACACCATTGTGACAGGCGTTGACTGGGAACAAAAAGTTAACGTGTAATTCATTGAAAAAGAGCCGCAAGGCTCTATTTTATTTTAGGACGGTGAGACAATGTTAGTCTCAGAACTCGTAGAGCGTGTCCGATATCGGATTGTTGATACACAGAACATTGGGTACAAAACACCAGAATTATTGGATTACATCAATGAAGGTCATAAATTTTTGCGGCGCACTGTTTCTAAGCATGCGCCGCTTATGCTTTCCACGGCTGAAACTGGATTTACAGAACCAGGCGTTGCGACTAGTAACTTGTCCTTGAAGGCGGTTAAAATACTGGAGTTGCGGATCAACGGAAAAAAGATTACAAAAGTAGACCTTGATTCAGTCCAAGACTTAACATCTACGGGAGTGCCAAGTAAATATTTTTTACCGAACTTCATCCACTGGGTTCCAATCCCGGATGGAAGATATCCTTTCATTGCTGTTTATATCCCGGAGGCGCAACGGTTGTTGGAGAAATTTGATTCCGGTTGGCCTTCTGATTATGAAGATTTCATCGTTGAGTACGCAACGATCCGGGCCGGCATGCGCAATGAGTTTTCGGTTAATGTGGAAGAACAGTTTATGGCAATTTTCGGCGAACAGATTAAGGACTTGCTGAATAACATGACGACTGACTTTACCCTGGTCAAGGGGTATTTTTGATTCAAATAAAGGTGGTGACTTCTGATGTTTCGATCAACAAAACATAGAACGTCGAACGTGATTGACCTATCAGATTTTCGCCGTGGCATTGTTTATACATCAAACCCGGAATCACTACCGCCGGATGCTCTAATTACAGGAACAAACATAGAATTTGATAATATCACCGGCGAACTGAAAACAGTGGCCGGGTATCGTGTGAGGATGCGGCATGAAACACCTATTATAGCCGCAGTTTACGATGAGATTCATAACACAATTTTGTTTGTGGCTGATGTTGGGAAAAAAGTCCGTGGAAACCTTTATAGCTATGACAGAACGACAGATATGAAAACCTTAATAGGAGAACTATCCGGCAGAGAAAAGCCGGTTTTTTGCTTTTATGGGCGAGCTGTTTTAATTGCTTCCGGCGGACTGTTGCAGGCTTATGGTGTTTCAAGCTTATTCCCCGTTGGAGATGTTGGCGAAGGATTGCCCATTACAACACTAGTTACTGCAGGGAATATGGGGTTTGCTACCATTAACACGCAGGCTCCATGTAACATTGTCTTTCAGCGAAATGGCCGAGTAGTAGTTTCCTGTACCGTGTCTGCTAACATTACGACATATGGCGACGAAGGCAATCCAATCATAAAAGACTGTAAAGATTATCTTAGGTATTCCGGTACTGGAGATTTTCTAAACTGGGAATTTGATACGCAGGCTGCCAATGCAAAGTTCATTGAAGTGGGATATCAGGACTCTGGTGATATTGTCGCCATTGTTCCGTTATCCCAAGACATTTTAGTGTTTAAGTCCAACAATATCCTTTACCGTGTGATCGGTGAGTATGAGTCAAAAGATTGGAATGTGAAGGAGATATCGCGCGGAGTGAATTGCATGAATGCCTTTTGTGCAATATCTGCGGCAAACGATGTATTTTTCATGGGACAATATGGATTCCATAGTTTAGCCACGGTTCAGGAATATGGGTCTATTAAATCGAATGAAGTTGGACGAAATATAAACTCCGTCTTGGCGCCAACGATGAGCCAGGATGCCAGGGTGTGGCATATTCCAACCAAACAGCAGGCTTGGTTAAAACCCAACAAAAATGGGAGCGTGTATATTTACCACTATTTTACGCGGTCGGCTGACTGGGTTGGGTCCTTTACTCACCGATTATTTACTCAGGACCTTATTGATTTAATGCTCATTCAAGAGAACATGTGGGGCGTTATCGGCGATACCATTGTTGAGTTTGATGACGAGCTGTCTACAGATGACGGCGTGGAAAAAGAAGCTCTGATTGGCACAAAATTGTTTTCAACGGCAGCGGATGTTGTCATTAAAAAAGTTGAATTGTACTGGTTTCCGACTACGGAAGGAACCGGCGTTGTCCAGATCGGCGATATATGGTTGCCTTTTGTCTTTGAACAAGGCGGCATTGAAATTTATGGAGACGAAGAAGATATTTTCGGTGACTACGATGATATCTGGGAGAAGCCGGTTACGGAAAAATATGAGAGGTTTAATTACCGGGTTGATGAGTTTGATGTAAAAATTCTGATTCAATCCGGCAATATCACCATACGCAAAATTATTATTCATGTGGCGGAGGTGGGGTCATAGTGACGCATTTTAACAGGGCACATTTTTTGAATATAGTAAAGGGCGGAACAAAAAGGATGCAGGGATTCCAGCTGTTAGATGCGGCTGTTGATGCTCTGTATGAAAACGACAATGCCCTTTACGATGAAATAGGAAGCCGTGTAAATAGTTTGCCGCAATTACCGAGCGAAAACAGGCAGTCGATTATTAGAGGAAGAACCGCCACCGGCGGTTTTGATTTTTTAGAGACGGGATCTAACGCGCTGTCTTTGACAATTAAAGCCGCTGTCACAAGCCTAATCGTTACGTTCGCTGATGGATTTAGCGATGAGCAGGGGGCTGTTGACTATATTGAATCTGTTACAGATGATGTGGTTAACGCATACAGTAACTTGCCGGCCAATTCAACGGTATACCTCTACATAGAACGAATCGATAAAAACTCTCTACAGTTCGGCTATAGCACGATCCAGCCAAAATATCAAACGATGGCCCCGGCAATGGATAATGGGGCTCATTGGTTTGACACATCATCCATGAAGATGTTCTATTACAATGGGACTACTTGGATCGGGACGAAGCGATTGTTTATTGCCCGGGTGCAAACCGGTGCGGATGCTATTGATTCGGTTTTGGTAGTAAGCAGATACCAGGATTTCATGACCAGGTCGCAGGGCGACTTGTCTCCACTCATTGATTATAACTATAATCAGGCTACCGACCAAATAGAGACGATTCCTATTATTTCAGACGTGCAAGGGATACCGAGCGCTGGGTTTATTATGTTGAAAGGAGTCCCGGCAAAGGAAAACCCGTCTACTTTGAAAGTCTCTTTCCTTGATTGGTTGAGGGGCCCTATACTGAACACTACACAGACGAACATAGCAGTGAATGATCTTAACCTTTATAAGGTGAATGACATTATTGTCATTGGAAACGAAGCCATGAAGGTTACGAATAAATCAAACTCCACTATAGTAATCACACAACTGTCTGCCGCTATATCCAGTACATCCGCAACAAGTATTTCGGTAGCGTCAGGGACCGGTTTTTCTGGTGTTGACGTCATTCAAGTTGACAATGAAAAGATGCAGGTTGCTTCGATCAACGGGAATACATTAACGGTTACGCGTGCTTATGGCGGAACTACAGCGGCCACACATAGATCGGGAGCGAATGTGCTTGGCCTTACGAACTTAATTGTGCAACGGGCGCAGGAAGGCACTCTTCCGGACATTCATTTGGGTCTTGATTATGTTCGTATCCGAATGACAGAGGTTCCGACAGAACCGACACAGGGGCAATTCTTAGCGAATTATAATACCCAGGGCGAATGGAATACGGGGAAAATATACTTTAATGAAGAGGACGTAGGAAAACCTGTTATTGCTGATTATCAAAGTATTGGCAGGTTGGTTAGAAGGTATAAAAACGAGAGCGAGAGCGGCGTTCCAGATTGGCTGCGGGATTTCGGTTCAGGGATAGACGGAAATTATATTAGCACGACGAGAAATGTCGCACTGTCCGAAGGGATATATGAGTTTAATAACTTTATAGTATTACCAGGGCATACCCTGTCGCTTCCCACTTCAACAATCATTAAATGTCGTGGAACTGCGATGATTTTCGGTACGGTAACCGTTGCTCCACACAATGCAGGAAAGGGGACTGGCGGTGGTGCTGGCGGACGTGGTGGCAGAAGCCATAGCAGTGCCGCTACTGATAACGGATATGTGTCTGAAATAAACATTAATGATACCACTTTGTTGGTGGCCTCATCAGGAAATACTCCGACCAGTTATTGGAAGCGAAGAAGCTTAATGTACCAGCAATTAAAAAAAGGGGGGAATGGAGGGAAGGGGAGTAGTTTCTTTACTGGTCTAAATACATACGCTGGTGGCTCCGGTGGACGTGGCGGTGGTTGTTTAATATGTATTGCCGAATCTTTTCTGTTTACTGGTACCATTAATGCCAAGGGGGAAAATGGAAAGACCGGAGTTGTTTCTTATCGTACTGGCGGTGGCGGTGGCGGCGGAGGTGGATGTGTTATTTTATCGACGCGCAATATGATGATTGACACTGGTACAATTAACTGCGATGGAGGAATTGGCGGTATCAGGGGAGAGCAATACGACAGTGGTTATCATGAAAATGGTCAAAAGGGAGCCGCCGGATGGTGGAAAAAACTAATTGTCTCGTAGGATGTGATCCAAATAAAATCATACGACAAATGGCTATCGTTCTACAAATCCAAAGCAAACAGCGAACCATTCTTCGAGAAAGAAGATATTATCATTTATGATAAAAGAAAAGGCATCTTCTCGTATCAATACGATGAAGATGCCTTATATATTAAGCTCGTAACTGGAGACGGGGAGCATTGGCAACGGTTTGCCGAGGCTCTCTGTTCTCGTTTGGGGCTGTTTGTTGTTTTGTTTGCAACCAGAAGAAACCCTAAAGCATGGGAGCGAAAATTTGGGTATCACCTGGTGCGAATATCGCAAGGGTGGTGTATTATGAGAAAATTTATTGAAGGGGGTATTCCCAGTGGGAAGCGTAAAGAAATCCCTATTTGGAAGTAGCGACAAGATAGTCCGGCCGCAGACGACGCAGGAACAAAAGAATCTTGATACTGGACTGTCACAGTATGGACAAAACATGCTCGGCACTGCTAACCAACTAGGCACGATGGCCAATGATGCGGTGACCCAAACGAACCTGCCGAATTTATTGCAATCGTCCATTGCCGGGCAGCAGGCGGTTGCTAATCTGGAACTGCCGCAAGAGTACATGGACAAGAAGACCGGACTGGTCGCCCAAAACATGAATGAGGCGAGAAGCAACAACATAGCGCAACTCGGCCGGCGCGGCGTGATTAACAGCTCTTTGTTCCAGGATTCTGAGGACGATTTAAACAAGTATGCTGCTAATGCGATTAACAGTAACATTGACCAGGGCTTGCAGTTATACAGTCAAATGGCGAATCAGCCATACCAAACGGCTGTGAGTGGCATTGGTCAGCTGGGATCTCTGGGACAGTCGTTTACGGTGCCGGCGGCCAGCCAGTTGGACAGGTTGAATCAACAGCAGAATGCTGCTACCTATGTGAAACAAGGCAGTTCTGGATTGCTTGGCGGTGCGCTCGGCGCTGTGACTGGCGGTTTAGGTTCTGCGTTGGGTAATCGCTTGGCGAATCAGTGGAATGGGAATAGTACGCAGGCACAGCCGGCATATTCGTTCCCGTCATGGAATCAATTCAATTCGATGCCTCAGAACTATCTCCCGAATACCCTGGGAGTTAATTATGGCTTTGGGGTACCGAATCAAGGTTGATGGGTGGCGACGATTGCCTTAGCTCTTTCAATTCTGCCAGTATCATCTCTGCCGCCATCGTTGGGTACGGCATAAGTTAGAAACAATTTGTATGATGCGATTGCTTCTTTTTTCCTACCAAGAAGTTCATTGGCTAACCCCTTGTTGTAATATGCAATTGCCTCAGTAGGATTATAATGGATTGCTGAATCGAAATCGGTGATCCCCTGTTCGTATAACGACTTTGCGCAATACATTACGCCGCGGTAAACATATGCTTTTGAATAACTCTTGTTCAACTCAATGGCTTTGGAAAAAGCCATAATTGCATCGTCGTAACGGCGCTGGACATCGTACTGCTTTCCGATCAAAAACCATTCAGTTGCCTTTGCAACATCGGGAGTTTTGACCTTCTCAGGGTCAACCTTAGCTTTGATTCTTACATAGATCATTACGGCGTTGTTTTCGGTGAAGACTCTCTTTTCAAGGATAGTAGTCTCCATCATGCCGGCAGCCATGGAACGAATTTCGTCCCGGGTTAGCTGGTTGTTCACCACTTCGATATAGGATTCGAGATATGTACCAGCCTGCTCCATGGCGATGCGCTTAGCCTGAATAATGGCGTTTTGTTCGGCGCTGGACATGTTTTCATTGTTTCCAACGGAATAGGTGTATTCGGCAAAAATTTCTTGGGGCTCAGCAAAACTGATAGATGTAAAGCACATAAAAAGTATGGATGTCCAGATGAGTAATGATTTCCGCATATGGCATACCTCCGAGCAAAATATTCTATGGAATTTATTTCTGCGGCAAAAAAGGGAATTCCTTTGTGTGGCGCGGTAATGCGTATTCTTTACAATCCGAAAGGAGGATGTAAAATTGATTGTCTTACGGGGTAATCCCAATGTTGAAAATGTATCCAATGCCCTGGGTCAGGGATTAACCCAGGGGTATTCGGCTAAAATGAATGATCTTGCTTATCAGCAGATGGTTGCTGACAGGCAGCAAAAAGAGCAAGATGCCCGGAATAAGATAGTGGATCTTTACGGGCAGATTCAGCAACGGAAGAAAGAATCTGAGATTTCACCGTCGTCGGCTATGGGCGGCTACGATACTCAGCGTCGATTAAACGATGAGGCCAATGCGCTGAGGACTCAACTTCGCCAATATGGCATTGATTCAAGCCAGATTGAAGAAAATACCCTGAGTGGTGATGCCCAAAGCAACTGGAACAAGAATGTGGCTATTGAAGATGCCGCCAGGAGATACGTTGCTCAGAACCTTGACCCTGCGGCGGCCGCCGTCAAGGCAAGAAATTTCGTATTGGGCGGCGGTGGCACGAATTTCGATGAAAACATGTTTAATGCCGCCAATCAATATTATCGGCAGCAGGCTCTTGGAAACAAAAAGTTCACTACCGAGAATAGGTCAAAAGATGGGATTCAATACGCGCAGGATTACATGATCGACGAAATGTCCGGGTTGCGGGTTCCTGTTGGAAAAGAGCGCCAAGTAAGCGACCAGGGCCAGTGGGCGGCCAATCAGCAGCGGGCGTTGGCGTCAATACGAAGTGCTGGCAGCAGAGGAAACGACAACTCACCCGAAACGCTTGGCGGCCTGGACGTGGATCAAATGAACGCCATTGCAGACAAGGGGAAAGAACTGCAACAGCAGATTGGCGAAAATACTATCACGGCGGATCAGGTAAAAGGGCAGATTGGTCTTTTGGCCAGAAAATACGGATTGAAACCTGATGAAATAGCGTTATTGATGGGGTTCCAAAGAAAAGGACAGGTGTCGGCTAACATGCAATCTCAAGCACAGTTAAATACGCCGTCGGCAGGTAATGGCAGAAACCCGACGGCGATTACTGGTTTCAATGATATCCCGAACGTGAACTATGCGGAATACCTGAATGGATTTGGTCGGTAACTGCGAAAGGGCGGTGTAGATAGAATGGCGAAAAAGAAACAAGGGTGGACAGAGGAAGAATATCAGCAGCAAATGCAGACATTAGATGATTTTGATTTTTCACCGACTATGCCCACGGAGACACCTACCCCCCAAAAGAGGAAGGACTTTTCTCCTTTCTGGGGAATTTGTTCGGTGATAATGGTGCAGCGAATGCACCTCAGCCTCCTGCTATGCAAGCGGATTATCAAACTCAACCATCGGATATTGATTCGGTTATCAACAACTACAATGGAGCGGCTGCTCAACAGAGCAAGCCGCTTATTAATTTGCCGGCGTCTTCCGGGCCGGCCGAACAAGGTAATATTGATCTTTCCAATCGCCCCGTTGTGCGCAATGCAGACGGATCGATCAGCACGGTTCGGTCTATGAGCATTAATATGGACGGAAGAGAAGTGCTGATTCCCACTGTTAGCGACGATGGCAGGATATTAACCGAGAACGAGGCCGTAGATCAGTACATTAAAACCGGCCAGCATCTTGGCAAGTTCGACACGCCGGAAGCGGCGACGGACTATGCGAAGAAGTTACATGATCAGCAGGACGAAATGTATTCCCAGAGACCAGCGAGCTTAGATGATTTTGACTTTCAATCCACCCCGGTTCCTCCCAAAAGAGCGACCAATGACTTCATCGCCGGATTTGGTCAGGCACAATCTGGCTATGGCACTGGTATGCGATATATGTCCAATGCTCTTAATGCTCCTGACTTAGTAAGTGATATTGTAAAAACCACGGCTAGTCCAGTGATTGCCGGGATTGCGGCTCTGACTGAAAAAGAAAAGCAGGTTAAACCCATCCCGGCCCCGCAGCCAGGGTCATTCACTCACTGGCTGGAGAATAAAGGACAGGAGTGGGAACAAAGCGGCAGAGAAACTTATGAGAAATATAAAAGCGATGATCTTACGGAAGAAGACCGGGAGCGTCTTGGCCCTATCCAGTCAGCGCTGGTCGAAACCTGGACGGATGTCCAGCGAAATATCCCATTCACTATTACCAACCTGCCGTTAAATGCTATTCCGGTTGTTGGTACTCCCCTGGCCGCCATGGCTGAAGCATCGGTAGAAGCAGGCAACCGATACGATGAGGATTATAAACTGTATTATGATGAAGGCATGCGGCAGGGAATGTCCTTAAAAGATGCGGATGAATACGCCCGGGGACAGGCAGTGAACCGTGCTGATAAGGTCATGGTCGGGAACACCGCTCTGCTGGCTGTAACGAATAAGCTGGAATGGGGACTGTTTACCCGTGGTGCCGGACCGATAGCAAAACGGTTTGGCGGAAGGCTTGCAAAACAATGGGACAAACTGAGCCCGGGGGCTAAGGTAGCCGCCACATTGATAGCTAATGGCCTGAGTGAATCCGTTATGGAAGAACTACCGCAGAGCAATATCCAACGCTATGTCACGGGGGAAGGAATGGACTGGAACCCGTTCTCTGATGAGAACTTCCGAGAAATGCGTTCAGCTTTTGCAATCGGGGCGGTATCCGCTGGTGTCGGCGCAGCCGGACGTGGGGTGATGGACTCCCGGCGCCGCAGCGGAGTCACCAAAGAATTGCAAACTCTTTCCGGTGGGGCGGTCGATCCCGTTACTCAGAAACAGGTCGAAAATGCGGAAAGAGAACTGCAAAACCAGATAACAGCGAATTTTGACTTAGCCCGTCAGGGAGAAAAGGCAATCAAGCAGGGGAAGACGGAGCAAGAAACACAAAAGGGTCAATTCATGATCGATCTCGCCACCAAAAATCTGTCGCAAATGGATGCCCAATATGGGATATTCAACGAAGCAGGTAAAATCAATATAACCAACTCCACTATTGCGAAGGCAGGGGTAGATTACGGTGTTTTCAAAATTACCCCGCAGGAACAGCAACAAGAGCAAGTACAGGACGAACAACAGCAGGGTCCATCCTTGAATGATGAGGATTTTTTCAGACTGGCAACGGAATTTAATGCCAATCAAGCCAGTCAGGCAACCGAGGACCAAACTCCTGCTCCGGTGTCGATACCGCAACCGCAAGTAGTCGAGTTTTCCGATGCCCGGCAGGCCGAACAATTTGGTCAGGCTAATCCCGCATGGCGCCGGTATAATGTGGGGGGCGTACAATACTTTCAGGCTCCGTCGCCTGGCGTAACTCCGTCCATACCGGGCGGCGATCCGGGTACATCCATTGAAATCCCTTCCGGCAGTGGCATAACGCTGACACAGGCAAGGGAACAGATTCCTCAATCCGTTGATGGAATGACCAACGCACAGAGATTCGCCGTTGAAAAATCAATGGATAATGCGGCTCGGGCGGGAGACTACCGGGCGGCCGCCGGTATGGCCCGGCAGCTTGGCAGTGAACAATTGGCGCGTAAATACGAAGAGGCTGACTCCGAGGAACAAATTACACGGGCATTGAACAGTCGGAATTACCAGGAGGCAGCCAGACTGGCGCAGGCTAAAGGAGATGCCGCAAGGGCTCAGAGATTTATATCCTTGGGAGAACTCATAGCCAATACGCCGCAGCAACAGACTTTTGCCAAACAAGGTCAGCCGGGTGAAGCGAATACCAATGCGGCCTTATTCCGGGAACAGCGGCGCATGGCACAGGCCTACCAAAACCTTTCGGGTGACGAACAGTACTTCCTGGATATCCTTCGGTCCTATAATGTAAGCTTAGATGCGGTCAGGGATGAAATTACAGGAGAAATAAACTCCCGGATACAGCAAGAAGTTCGTTTGTTGAAGCAGGAAGCGGCAGAAGGCGGCGTAGAATTAATATCTAAACAAGATGGTGAGGGGAAAGTCCGCGCAAGTACTAATCCTGATTGGTATCGCCAATTGTATCCGATGAACAATCAGAAGTATCACGATTTGGCTGTCAGTATCCTGCGCGGCAGCCGGCGCCATTGGTCTGTAGATGAAACTATCAGCGATGAGTTTAGCGCACTGGAGGCGACTGTAAATGCAATCGAAACAACCCGGGAAAACATCAACCAGCAAGTCCCCGAGTGGGTTCAACCATCTGTCGCCGGCGGCACAGGCGGCAATCGGGATCTTCGGGGGGCAGCGGAACAATTCCAGTCCTTCGGCCGATCCAGTATCGAGTCAGAGGAATCCCGCGCCGCACAGTCCCGAAAACAAAAACAAGTAGAAGAAGCACTGCGCAGCGAAGCCCTACGGAAGAAGATGGACACTCCGGAAGGCCGTGCTCAGGTTGAAAAACTCCCGGATCACATCCGGACGGCGCTGAAAGAACGGCAACAGCAGGAGCAGGGTGAAAGCCAGGTACAAAAGGCAAAACCCTTTTTAGCGCAAACGGAAGTGGACCGACAACAGGAAAGACAGGAACTTGCTGCGGAACTGGTTTCTCAGGGAATGAGCGAAGACCATGCGCAGCAGACTGCAAACAGCTTCATTGAGCGCAGGAAAGCCCCGCGCGTTGTTGATGAAACCATTGGGTATCAAGTCAAGGGGCAATTCACGCCCACAGTAGAACGGGCGTGGGATGAGTTTAAAGCGAACGGCCGGCAGTTTGCCTTTGCTAACGTGGACTTCCTCAATCTGGGCGGGTTGAATGGCGTTGCTGGAAACGAAGCGGCTGATAAACACTTACGAGTGATCACCAAGATCGTTTCCGATGAAGTGGGCGCCGTTGCTGACCATGCACAATATTTCAGATGGGGTGGCGACGAGTGGCGCATATTGACCCCGGATATATCAAAAGAAACGTTGGATACTGCGTTACAGCGTGCTCAAGCCCAAATTGCGGACTATGCTAAGTCGAATGGCTTGGATAAACTGATGCACGGTAAAAAGACTCACCTGCAAACGGGTATTGGTATCCACTATGCGGCAGATGAGTTTAATGGATATCCGTCATACCAAAACATGATATCCGACTCGGAACTCGCTGTTTTAAACAAAAAGAATCAGTTGTTTGCTGAACTGGAGAAACAACTGAAAGAACAAGGGGGAAATTCTAATGTCATTCGAGTCGAAACTGAAAGCGTTGGGTCTGGAGCATCTGGCGAACAATCCGGAAGAACTGGACAAGGAAATCAAGAGACGGAGAGCGGAAATCGCCAAAAGGAAAACAACATATCAGAATCCAAAAGTGGATCGCGCCCAGTAAATGAAGCGGAACCGTCAATAAAACAACAAGGCGCACAACAGACCGTACAACAAAGCGAACAACAGTCTGTACAACAGACTGAGCAACTTCCCGAATCCGGCAATAATATCACCGGATTCGATGGGAGCCAGGCAAATCGGGATAGGCTTCGCAATCAACTCCTGGAGTTAACCGGCAAGAAACCGAAGCAAAAGAAGCTGAATATCGTGGATGACAGCGATGCGGCTTTAGCGCAGGCCATGAAAGAGCTTCAATCCGAACTCAGCAAGATTAGTTCCAATCCCGTATTTAACCCCACGTTAATGGGAGCGGCGTTTAAGGTCGGTGCCATTCACATGCAGCGGGGTATCAATAACTTCTCTGATTGGTCCGCTACAATGGTAGATACGGTGGGAGAAAGAATCCGGCCTTATCTGAAAAGCGTTTGGAATTCCATCACGGCGTGGCCGGAAGATGTCAAATATAATGATCGGGTAGCCAACTCTTTGTTTGAATATGCGGGAATCCTCTATCAGGACGGGGTTACGAATCAGACTGGGATGGAGCAGCGGATACAAGAGGATCTGGGGGCAGATTTTGTCCCCATGGTAAAAGCAGCATTTTCCGGCGTTTCTGAATGGCCGGGATTCGAGGGAGGGAGTCAGTATGGTGAACGTGGCCGCGAGAATCTGGAACGAGATAACGCAACTGTGCCCAATCGAGACGGGGTGGGGCCAGAAGTACTTCGCAATGAATCAGCAGGAAATCGCCGAGGCGATGGACAAGGAAGCGAAGAGACTGGAGAAACAGGGGATCGACAGCCGGGTAATAGACGGGTTCCTTCTGGTGGCGCCGCTCGTGGCGGAAGCGAAAGGAATCAGGGAGTACGCGGCGGAACGGCCGTGGATCAGGAACGTGCTGCCGGAAGTGAACTCCCTGGAGGAAGCAGCCTATTTAGCGACGAAGGAGTACAATCTGACCCGTCAGCAACAAAAGGACTTGCTGCAATTGCTGCAGACCGAACCGAAACTGAAACCGGCGGAACATCCTTAGCTTCCAAACTAGAGGCACAGAAAAAAGCTGAATCCATACCAGTAAAGGTGGCGAACCTGGAGAACATCCGGAAAACGCTGCCTTTTTTAATGCCTGAACAACAGAACGATGTCCTGTTTGCGGAAGAAAGGTTTTCGAAGCCCGACGGCTATGGCGTATTGTTTACCAACGGGACTGGTACGGGGAAAACCTTTACCGGAATTGGCATTGTGAAGCGCTTTGCCAGACAGGGAAAAAACAATATTCTCATTGTTGCCCCTAACGATAAAATCATTGCTGGGTGGATTGATGCCGGGAAGAACATGGGATTGGATATCACAAAACTTGAGGATACCAAGAGCGCCGGCAAGGGTATTGTCATAACCACTTATGCTAACCTGGGGCAAAACCAAGAATTGGCGAAACGGCATTGGGACCTAGTTGTTCCCGATGAGTCCCATTACCTGTCCAGTAGCGAACAAGGGGATATCACCGGTGCAGCGTCTGCGCTCCGAGCTATTACCCTTCATCGCAATGGGTATCGTCAGCGATTTGATGACCTTGAACGGGATTTGGTTGAAAAAGAACGCAGCGCCTATGAAGAACTTAGAAACTTTAAGCCCGGAACGAAAGAGGAACGGGAACAGTATGATGCTCTGGAGAAAAAATCCAGGGACTTATCCACTGGTATTGAGAATCTGCGCAAAGAACGGTATGAAGAGTGGGACGCTGTTCCTCCAGAGAAACGAAGCAGAGTGGTTTTCCTGTCGGCGACTCCTTTCGCCTATGTAAAAAACGTCGAATATGCCGAGGGATACCTGTTTGGTTATGGTCAGGATACGGACGAATACCGCGGGTATAATCAACCGGACTCCCGGGAGAATTTCTTCATTACCCACTTCGGCTATCGGATGCGCTATAACAGGTTAACATCTCCGGATGCCAATGTGGATAATGAGATTATGGAACAGCAATTCCACGAGTGGCTGAGAGGCCAGGGCGTATTGTCCGGCCGGATGCTGACGGTGGATAAAGACTATGACCGTAACTTTGTACTGGTCAATGATGCCATAGGCGGCAAGATCGATGAAGGATTGAATTGGCTGTGGGAGGCAGAAGACAGAAAGTATAGCCCTCTGTATGATTTCATCGACGACCAGTTTGCTTATCATCAAAAGATGTATCTTCTGGAGTCCATTAAGGCCAAACATGCGGTAGGATTGGTCAAGGATTACCTGAAACAGGGTAAAAAGGTAGTGTTGTTTCATGACTTCAACAAGGGCGGTGGATTCCATCCGTTCAGGCCGGAATTCATCCCCGAAGACCTTCGGAGTTTGTATCATGAATTTACTGCCAAGCGCCCGGATTTGCTCAAATTGGACCTTTCTGAATTGCTGTCGCCGATAGAACAGGTGAAACAGTCATTCGGCGAAGATGCTATGTTCTTTAATGGCACAATTCCCAAGAAGGTGCGCGGCAAGAACGTCGATTTATTCAATGATGATGACAGTGGTAAGGACCTTATCGTAGTGCAATCTGATGCCGGCCGGGAAGGGATCAGCCTGCATGACCGGACAGGCAAACACCAACGGGTCTTGATCAACCTGGGCATGCCGGTCCGTCCTACGGCGGCTATTCAAATTGAGGGCCGTATCTATCGAACGGGTCAGATGTCGGATGCCATATTCCGCTATCTGAATACTGGAACCACCTTTGAACGCCTTGCCTTTGCCACTAAAATTGCAGAACGTGCGTCTACGGCAGAGAACCTGGCGCTTGGCGGTGAGGCGCGGAGGCTAAAGGATTCGTTCATTGAAGCCTACGAAATGAGCGGGGAATTTCCGGCTGGGATGGACGCCGAAGGAACGGGCGGAAAAGCAAAAGACCGGGCAAATCGGCGGGAGATGACGGAATTCCAACGGGCAAAATCCTATTATTTCTCTCAGCAGAAGAAGACCAGTCAAAACAAGTCGGCAGAAGGCAATGATTACTATGCGACGCCGGAACCTATTGGATATAAAATGGTGGAATGGGCGAACATGAAGCCCGGGGAACGGGCCATGGAACCTTCTGCGGGACATGGAGCTATTGCCAGGTTCTTCCCAGGCCATGCAGATCACGTGATGATTGAACCGAGCCTGCAATTGGGGCCCCGTGCAGTGATGGTCAGCCCGGCAAAACTGGTATCCAACCGGTTTGAAGACTATCATATTATCAATAAATTTAATGCAGTGGTTATGAACCCTCCCTATGGCCATGGCGGGAAAACCGCTATAGAGCATTTAGGGAAGGCGTATAAACATCTTTACGACGGCGGCAGGATCGTTGCGCTTCTTCCTGATGGCGGCCTGGCAGATAAACGGCTGAATGCATGGTATGACTCCGAAGAGGCAACCGGCGCCTATCCGGTTGCTGAAATCAAATTACCGTCCGTTACGTTTGAAAGAGCCGGCACAGGAGTGCGAACCAAGATTGTTGTCATTGAAAAACATATAGATGCTGCCGGCACGGAAGAGATAGACAATCGTCATATTGATTTGTCCGATGCCGAAACAATCGGAGAATTATTTGACCGGATCGAAACCATTTCTCTCCCCGACAGGCTTCAGGTTCAATCGGCGCGGTCTGCAACCTCGCCAATCTCCAGCCAATCCCGTGAAACCGAAAGCGCAACGGAAGAAGCAACGCAGGAAGATAATTATTCAAAACATGAATTCCGCCATACGAAAAATAAAAATCTGATCTATATCGCCAAAGCGAAGAAGTATCTGCGAGACAACTTTGATCAGCACATGAATATTGCAAAAAGACATGATGGATGGTGGAATAGCTGGGAAAAAGGGGATGCCGTCAAGGGGTTCGCCTTTAACACGGATGCAGACCGGAAGGCATTTATCGAAGAATCCAGCAGCGCCTTACGCGAAGCTAAGTTCTCCAGCGACGCCGGGATCATCGACAATGCAGAAAGTGTTGACCCAACCACGAACGAACAGCGGATCATAGACCTTGCTAATAATTTAGGCGCCAAGGCCGAAATAATAGACCACGCAGATACTTCCCTGCGTGGTTTTTACATGGATGGCACACTGTATTTAAACCGTAACGGCAATCTGTCGCTGGAATGGACGCTGGGCCATGAATTTACTCACTGGTTAGCCGAAAATCGCCCCGGTGTGTATAAGGCGATGCGGTCAGCGGTCAGCAAGGTTACGGACGCGCAAGTTGATGCATACCGCCGGCGTCTGGGAGAGCGCGGTAAAGCGATGGACCGGGAAGCTGTCATTGAGGAAATGATAGGCGATGAAGTTGGTAACGGCTTCGGCAGTGAATCACTGTGGGAAAAAATACAGAAGAAGTCGCCGGCGCTGTTTAAGCGTATTGTTCAATCGGTGCAAGAATGGTTGCAGTTTCTGACCGGGAAACGTTCATACAGAAATAGCGGCTTAACTCGGGAGCAAATTTCGGAAATTGAGGCAGTGCTGCCGGATATTGTTATTAGGTCGCTAAAGGACAGTGGCTATGAGGTTGGCACGGCAGGTAAAACTGCTGCTTCACAAGATAAAAAGTTTGCACCGGCGCCGAAGGGTGTAAAGCATGTCAATATTGCGGGGATTCCTGCCGAGATGCTTAAAGAGTCCTGGGTACGGTCGTGGGCCGAGCACTTCTGGGATACTGTCGGAGTTAAGTCGCCGTTCTTCCGCAGTTGGTTTGGTGATTGGCGCGTTAACGATCAGACCCATGTTCCCATTACCACTATCACGGGAACAGAGGCAACCCAGTCTAAAAATGTAAAAGCTGCTGCTAAAGAAGCGACGGCATGGGCCAAGAAACAGCCTGAATTTCGTGGAGAACGAAAAAATAAAGATACTGGATGGGATATTAATATTTCAAAAGCAGTGCTGAATGAAACGTCTTATTATGCCATCACAAACGGGAAAATCGATTCCGTCAAGGCCATTGCTTCCATTCCTGATATTGTTGAAAATGCCATATTAGTTTCTACTGAAACCAATAGGCATGATGTGCCAGAAGTTCCATTTGTACACACCTTTGTCGCTCCGCTTTCAATTGGCAACAATGATTATTTAACTGAGCTAACAGTGAAAGAAACATTAAAAGGAAAACAGGCTTATCATCTGAATGCCATAAAAATTACACCGCTGGATTCTCATGTCCTGGGCCGGAATAAATCTGCCCCAGGATTAAGTGAGAAAACCAACGGTGTTTCTGCTAATACAGTAGCAGATTTGTTGAATCTCGTCAAGCCGCCTACTGGCACAAATTATGGGAAGAGTTCGGCCGTTGTTGACAAACAGGGTATGCCGCTCATTGTCTACCACGGTACAAAACAATCATTCTCTACTTTCGATCCACAAAAGATAGAAAGTGAGGACGGATTCTTCTTCACTACTAACAGGGATACTGCCAAAGAATATGGCAACATCATTCCTGCGTATTTGAACATTAAAAATCCATACCGCTATACCAATAAGCAATGGCAAAATGGCGAAGGATTTGATTTAAAACAAGCTAAAGAGGCCGGGTTTGATGGAGCTATTATAAAAGGGCAAGACGGCGGGGACACATATATTGCTTTTTATTCCAATCAAATTAAGTCTGCCACTGATAACATCGGTACATTTGATAGCAGCAATCCAGACATTCGTTACTCCGGCGGCGGTCAGCCTCAACGCTCAAAACAGAGCTATACACCCAAAGAAATTATGGACAATATCAATACCTTTTCGAGAGAAACCCTTATTGATCTGTTAGAACAAATTGACCCGAATGGTGTATGGTCGGACGCGGATAACGCTGCCGAAGGATATGACCCGATCACCCTCCGCGAAAGCAGAGACTATGTTCGTCAAAAGTTCGATGATATGAATATGCTGGAGCAGCAGGTCAGAAAACGTGGATATAAATTATTGATAGATGCTGATAAGGTTCGCTTCTCAAAAGACGCGCAACTTCCGGACAAACTGACCTTCTCCAAAGTCACCCAGAAAGGCGATAACTATAAAAAGCTTATCCAGGCGCTGAATGAGCGCAACTGGACCCGCGAAGAAAAGCCGGACGGGACAATCATTTACACTAAGCCGACTCCACAAAAGGAACCGATCCAGAAAAAGCCGGTCGCCGGTGATAGGTTCACATTCCAAAACGAGGAGACACAAAGACGGGCGGAAAAGGCCATGCAGGGCGTTATTGGTGCCAAAGAGTCCACCAGTATTAAAGATAGCCTAAAGAGCGCGTGGGACTTGTTAAAACGCAAATTTGGCCGGGAGTATGAGCATATGCCGCATACCGCTGAGTTCTCCGAAATTCGCTTTGCTCTGCAGAAGCTACAGCAGCAAAAAGGGGTAGCCAACGACAAAGTCATCAGGATACTCGACGATATCACGAAGAATCTGTCCAAGGACGAATACTACCACTTTTCGCTGAAAGTCCTATTGGATGATCTGCAACATGAAGAAGGATCGCTACCGTTTGGACTGACCAAGGAAACGTTACCGGTTGAACAGGAACGGCTTGATGAGCATATTGCCGCCAACTATCCCAATGTCACAAAGGCAGTAGAACAACGGAAAGAAGTTTGGTCTGACATTAAGGACAGGTACATTGCCGTCATGAAAAAAATCGGCTTCAATGTGGAGAACAAATTCGCCCGGGAAGATTACTACCGACACCAGGTGTTGGCGTACATGGATCAGAAGAGAATAGCCGGTATTGGCCAAAAGCTGAAGGCGCCGACGAATAGGGGATGGCTCAGACGCCGTGAAGGCAGCGAAAAGGATATCAACCTAAATTATATGGAAGCCGAATTCGAAGTCATGCGTGACATGCTGTATGACATGGAGGTAGCCAAGACGATCAAGTTGGTGGATGATCAATACAACATCATCGACCGGCTGAAGGCCGAAGCACTCACGATGAATGACCAGAATGTCATGCAGGTATTCCGTGATATGGTTGAAGAGTTTGGCATTGTGAGCGATGATATGACCGTCGAATCCATGGCGCGGAAAATGTATAAGCAAACGTTGAACCGCAAGCAGGCTATGGCTTTCGCGAAATTGAGCGAACTGGCGGCAAAAGATGAATTGCCATATGGGCCGAATAATAAGTATCAGGACGTTGTTGAAAATCTGGCGCAGGAATACTTTGCCCGTAAGGAATCATCGGATGCACAGGGGATGGAGGATGCCGTTGCAGACAAACTCCAGGATCAGGAGCAAAATCACGCCAAGCTCATGGAATATGCCGCCTACTTGCTGAAAGAGCAGGGCGGAAAGCCTGGCAGTGGAGCCGCCGCAATGCTGTTCCGGGGGATACAGGACAAGAAACAGTTCGTCCGGGGTGCTCTTGGCGAGCGGTATGTTACCTGGCGCGATTTGATCCCCGAAGGATATTCTGAATGGCGGCCGAGAGAGGGAAATGTATTCTTCCGGGCCCGTACCGTCCCAGAACAGATGGTTGAAAAACTGATGAGTGAATCGCTCAATTCCCTGGGCGTATCTCCCGAACAATTGAAAACCGCTCTGATTATAGGCGGCCGGCGTGAAGGGTATATTGTCAAAGAAGAAATTGCGGCTACATTGGAGAAAATGACGCCTGATTTCGTGAATGACACGGGAACCAAATGGTCCCAATATGTGATTACTCCATGGAAAATATGGCAGTTAACCAGTCCGTCCCGGATCATTAAGTATAATTTGAGAAATATGACGAGCGACTTAGACGCGGTATTAGCCGGGAATCCATCTTCCTTGCGAAAGGTAAGCCAATCTATGAAGGACCTGAATCGGTACTTCTATGGAGACGGCGAAATGACGAACGAACTGCGGGAGTGGTTCGAACGTGGCGGAATGCAGACCCTTCTGCAAGTGCAGGAAATTGGCGATATCAATAAGTTGAAGTTGTTTATCCGGTTCAGTGAGCAAAAGGATGGTCTGGAAAACGCATTAAAAACCGGTGCGGCGAAGGTATGGGATGGATACTGGGGCCGTGCCCGGAAGGTTACGGATTTGCGGGAGGCACTGCTCAGATACGCGAATTATCTTGAATATCTTGAGCAAATAGAGAGCAATAAAGGCAGGCCGAAAAACTTCGGGGCAAGCATGTCAGAAGAGGTTATGGCTCTATCGGACAATCGGGACAAGGCTTTCAAGTTGGCCAACGAACTCCTTGGAGATTACAATGCTGTTTCCGTTGCCGGCAAGGAACTGCGAAAACATCTCATTCCTTTCTGGTCTTGGACAGAGGTCAACGCAAAACGCTATATTAACCTGTTCCGGAACTGCGCGTCCAATGAAGGTATCGCGAAAACAGTCGGCAAGAGGCTCTTGACGAAAGCGGCTGTTTACTCTCCGTACCTGGCGGTTCAGGTCGGGGAGTTTGCAGTAAAGGCTACTGGGATGTGGATTCTTCTGCAGATGTATAATTTCGCGCTCTGGCCGGATGAGGAAAAAGAACTTCCTCCAAATATAGCTGGGCAGCCGCATATCATTCTCGGCCGCGATGCTGATGGCAAGGTAATGTACTTCAATCGCCTCGGGGCATTCGCTGATTTCCTTGAATGGTTTGGACTGGACACACCGGTTAAGACCGTTACAGACTATCTGAATGGCAAAAAGACAATTGCGGAGATTGCCGGTGACATGGTTAAGAATCCGGTCAATAAGTTCGTCCAGGGCATTACGCCAACCATTAAAACCACGGGCGAATTGTTGATCGGGCGCCGGCTGTTCCCAGATGTCTTTAAGCCCCGGCGGATTCGCGATTATCCAGAGTACATTTTTGATAGCTTTGGGCTGGGAGACGAATATCGTTTGGCCGCCGATAAGCCGCATCCTCGATATGACGTAATGAAGTTTCTACTCTATAAAACTGAGCCTGATAAGACGGCCTATTACAACATCATGGAGGAAAAGAATCGTTTTTTAAAGAGCATTGGCAAGGGCGGCGATGGAGACTATATGTCTGACCAGTCAGAAGCAATCCGAAACTACAAGATGGCTCTGCGATATGGTGATAAGAAGATAGCCGCAAAGTACCTGATGGAGTATAAGGCACTGGGAGGCACGAAACAGAGCCTTGCTACTGCCCTGGCTAATATGTCCCCATTGGCCGGACTCACAAGGGATCAGAGAAAGAAGTTCTTACAGGGGTTGTCTGGTGAGGATAAAGCCGAATTATTAAAGGCAGAGCGGTATTACAAGACGGTATTGCTGGGCGGGTTTAGGTCACGTAAAACAAGTTCCGGAACTGAAAAGGTGACAATCCCTTGGAATGTCGATCTTCCTAATAAAAAACGATAGGAGAGGTTTAAACCTCTCCTATTTCCTTTCTAGTGAAAGGGGGTGGTATGAGGTACTGCGCATTGGCGCTATTTTTATTTGGAGGCGATGTGTTTGGATTGTGTACAAAAACTTATTCGGATGCTCAAAAATGGTCTTGAAAACATTATGGACTTTTGGCCAGTAAAGGTATTGGCGTCAGCACTATCATCTGCATTTGTGTTTCTTTTCGGAGGCAGCGAGGTTATATTCGCTGTCGTTGTTGTGTTCGTGCTGCTGGATACGCTGACGAAATGGGCGGCGATCACAAAAAAATATTTACTCAGTATCGGTGTATCGGCTGAATCTATTAACGCATGGACGATATTTTGGGGCTTTTGGAGTGCCTGGCGGCCGGGGTTTCTGACCAGCACTGAACTGCGACAGCGATGGAGTGAGAAGATATTTACCTATGTGGTGCTGGTCGTCTGCGCCGGCTTAGTCACGAAACTACCGGAAATTATATTGTTTGGAACACCGGTGAACCGGTCTATTTCCGGAGGAATTTATACGGTTATCGCGCTCACGGAATTGATATCGATCACTGAGAACCTGGAGCAAATGGGGAATACACGTCTGGCGCAGCTGAAACAGATTTTTGCCACATTGGCAAACCGGGTCACCGGCGGTAATTTTAATCTGCCAGTGCCTGGCAGCGATAAGAAGGAGAAGTAGAATATGAAAGTATTCATCAACCCCGGCCACGCTCCAGACGGCAATCCAGACCCCGGTGCCGTCGGTCCGTCGGGTCTCCAGGAATCTGACGTGGCAGCTGCGGTAGGCCGGATGGTCGCGAATATTCTGGATGGTGCCGGCTATGACACGTTCTGCTATCAGTCAGATAGTTTGCAGGATATTTGCGGCCAGGCAAATTCCTGGGGTGCTGACCTATTTATTAGTATCCATTGCAACGGGCATGACGATCCAGCAGCACATGGAACTGAAACATGGTGTCACTTGGACAGTCAAAGGGGATATGACCTGGCTCAGTCCATTCAGATTGAACTGGTAAACGCCACGGGGCTTATTAACCGTGGCGTTAAGCTTTCTGTTGGGTTATACGTCCTGAAATATACCAATATGCCGGCGGCACTGGTTGAATTGGCGTTTATTACCCATTCAGCCGAGGAAGCGTTGCTGGGCACTGAGGCATATCAAGACGCGGCTGCGAGAGCAATTGCGTCTGGTATAGAAAAATATTTATTAAATGGAGGAATGTAAAAATGGCTAATAAGGAAGAAATCAAAGAAAAGGCAAAAGAGGTAGGTAAAAAACTCGATGAATCCGGACATGAACTGGACGGATGGGTAAGAGGGAAGGCTGAAAAACATAAGTTCACGAACTTTCAGGTTTGGGTGGGCCTGGCTATCTTGGGCCTGGCACTGATCGGCCTGGCGAAGGTTGCAGGCCTTTTGTAAGATAGCGCATTGATTGGAGTTAGGATGAATAGCGGCTTTTACAGGAAACTGCAAAAGCCGCTTGTTGTCCTAATACAGAAGGGAAGTGCCGATCGTTGGATAAACATCTGAAATATCTTTTAGAGGTGTTGCTATGCGAGAACCTGATTTAATAATTAGGGGTATACCGATACATGTCGATTGCAATATTACTGCTGATGAGGTAAAAAAATTGGTCAATGAGGAAATCGACATGTTGTCCAAGCAGAAGTTTCCTCTTGCGTCTATTCGTATTTTTCAGAATGACGGGAAACTAATGATCCAAGCATTGGCGAAAATAAAAAGACTGAGAAGAATCACCGGATATCTTTCCAGTATTGACAACTTTAACGATGCAAAGAAAGCTGAACTAAATGCGCGAGTGGCGCATATTGACCCCGGTAAGAACGCTTAAAGGGGGCTATGCGATGAATGAATTTCGGGCTATCGTCGTTTTCGTTGTAGGGGTAGCAGTCGGTGCCGTCGGAATGTATTTCGGCCGGCCGGCGGAACTCCGAGTGGAAAGGGTTCCGGTTGTAACTGAAAAACTGGTTACAGTGACCAATACAGAGGTCAGATATGTCCCCAAAAGTGGCCCGGGGGATGCAGATGTTGAGGCTAAAATCGATCAGCCTGGTGTCAGTGTCCGGGTCAACGATAAACCCTATCAATTTTCCTTGTTGCAAGACGAAACACAGAAATTTGAACAGGGGAAGGTCAGTCTGCAGCAGACGTCCGATATTAACCTGCGCATTGAAATTCAACCCGAAGATAAGACGAAAAAACGCTCCCTAGGAACTGGCTTCCTGGGGAGCGAAGTGTTTGGATCAATTGGCTACACGCCCAATAACCATATCGAATATAAGATAATTGGCAACCGGGATCATCAGGGCGGGATGGTTGAACTTCGCTTCTAACGTAGGCCCGGCTCCGGTCGGGCTTTCTTTTTTTTGGTCTATAAATCGCGCGTGGTGGAATACATATATAAGCGAAGAACGCTGTTAAGGTAGCAATCTCACTGCAGTCATTTAGTAGGGAGCAGAAAAAAGAGATGGCCGGAATTTTTGAAAAAATATTGTAAACGGGGTTAAAATATTTGAATTCGGGGAAAACTAACCACTGTTTATGAATTCACATTTTCAATGTTTGGAACATAGTATAACAATATAAAGAATGGTATTAAGAATAGTATTTTGACCGTTGCTTGACTTTTTATTCAATTTGGTATTGCTATAGTGATAATCAGTGTCTATAATGTAATTATCGGTAATCCGTTATAGTCTTATTATTTCCTTTTTGGGTAATAATAAAACGAATGGAATGGAGAATGTATATGGCAACTAAGAGTTTTATAAAAGAATTTGCCGTTAGCAAGCGAAATGCTAATAAAGTGGCGTTTGCGCTGAAATCGCCCAAGCCGATAACGTTATGTTCAGGCGTAAGAACAGAAGATGTAAAGAAAGATCAAATTAAAAGATTTTTTAATTTGGAAAATTAATCCATGGCTTTTTCCGTAATACATCTTGGCGATATGATTGATGAGCTTGGCGAGGATGAGTGTAAGAAACATCTCGCCGTCTTTTCGTGTTCATTGGACGGTGATATTGAATTTTTTTTAAAAGAAAAGGCTATTCTTTTTCAAGTGATGGGAGTTTCTAGAACCTATCTTGTCTACGCATCTTATAAAGACAGTCCTATTTTAGTAGGGTATTTCTCTTTAGCCTCTAAAGGATTAAGCGTAAGGAAAAATGTTAGTGGGTCATTACGCAAAAAAATCACAGGGAGCAAGTCTAAGGAGATATCAGCAATTCCGGTATTTCTTATTGGACAAATATCTAAAAATTATGCTAATGACATGGACAAGCTCCAATTAATAAGTGGTTCTGATTTGTTACGATTAGCACTTATAAAAATTAAAGAAGCACAGCACATTACTGGAGGCAGAATAGTCCTGATTGAATGCATCGGCCATAATAAATTAAAGGAATTTTACGATAAGCACGGCTTTGTTTTTTTAGACCAAGATGGAAATGATGGATTGTTGCGATATATAAGAGAAATTAACCATATAGATATAACTTGATATGTAGTTTTAAATTGTTTAAATAGCAGTGACCAATTGGTCACTGCTATTATTGTGTCCAAAGTAGTGTCCATGGACACAAACAGTAAAATATACTTCCATGCATTTATGGACAAAAATACTGTGGTTGCGTCACCGCAATTCAACATAATACAATAATGTACATATGGTAATTCATTCGTAATGAGAGGGTCGCAGGTTCGAATCCTGTTATCGGCTCCAGTGAAAATTAAGGGTTTGCGGATTGCCGCAAGCTCTTTTTTGGTTTCATACGGCAGAATGATATTCATTAATTTTTCACAATCTTATGATATGATTTATCATGAGTAGAATTAATTTTTTGAAATAGGGAGGCTGTCATGATGGCTTATACTGCCCTGATCGTGGATGATGACGTTAAAATAGCCGCCTTGCTGAAAGCTTATTTTGAAAAAGACGGGTTTATCGTGATTTTGTCCCACGATGGGGGGCAGGCGGTGCAGATTGTGCGGGAGAAAAATCCGGACATTGTTATTTTAGATATCATGCTGCCGGGGCTGGACGGCTGGGAAGTATGCCGGCGTTTGCGCCGGAACAATGATGTGCCGATTATCATGCTGACTGCCCGGGACGAGGAAACGGACCGTTTGATCGGTCTGGAGATCGGCGCCGATGACTATGTGACCAAGCCTTTCAGCCCCCGGGAGGTTGTGGCCAGGGCCAGGGCTATTTTGCGCCGCCTGCAACGGATTACCAGGAAACCGGACGTTATCCGCATCGGTCATATGGCGGTTCATTTGCAGGAACATATCGTAACCGTGAAAGAACAGCCGATTGAACTGACGCCGACAGAGTTTAAAATTTTGGAACTGCTGGCCACCAATCCGGGACGGGTGTTCAGCAGGCTGCAGATCGTGGAGCAGGTGCAAGGATTCTCGTTTGAAGGATATGACCGGACGATTGACGCCCATATCAAAAATTTGCGCCGCAAGCTGGAGCCGCAGCCGAAAGAGCCCCAGCTGATCCAGACTGTATACGGCGTCGGTTATAAGTTGGCCGGGGATGGCATGGAATAGGGGATAGCCGCGGCAGAACGGTAAGAAGGAATAAGTAAAGGCCTTTGGCAAACCAAAGGCCTTTACTTATTTTAAAAAATTCCTAAAAACTTGCCTTTTTCTTTAGGCGGCGGAAACTTTATAGCAGCATAGTCCGTTACCGCGTTATAAATTCCTTCAGCCGCAGTGCCGGGCACGATGTCCTGCCACCGGTGGGCGTCATAGGTGAACTTGTTACCGGGGCCTACCTGTCCATCAGAGGCCAGATCAAAAGAGCTCATCAGCTGAATCTGTTTTGTATTCAACCGGAAGTAGTATTGCTGCAGAACGATGCTGCTGGATGCGGTCCTATTCGGGGTAATAACACGGACCCAGGCTTCTACCAGTTGCTCATCCCGATAGGGGTCATTGATCTTCTGGAGAGTGTGCGTATCAAATTGAAAGGTTTGACCGCCGCCGCTATAAGCCCACTGATAACGTTCTGACGGTCTTTCCGGCTGCGGGGTATTCTGTCTATCCTGGGGAGTTGGGGTGGTATCTTGCTGGGTATTCTGAGTATCTTTGGGAGCCTTTGCGTTAGCGGGTATCGTCGTCACGCACGGTACTATAACCGCAATGAGCACCAGGCAGCAAAGAATCCGGATCAGAGTATTTCGCATTGCTTGATCACCTTTCTCAGTTACTTTGTTCATACTCTACGAATCACATGATTTTTATTTCTCATCATCATCCAGGCAGTTACGAATATAGCGCGCCAGGATCTTAACGGCGTCGTCCTGGGAACGGCCTGGGGCGCCGGCTTTCAGCTGCTCCAGGGCGGCGTTGGCGGTTTGCTTCTGATGCCACTGAGAAAAATGATGTAAGAAAAGCGGCGTCAGAAAGCCATGCTCTGCTGTTAGGCGATCAATTTCCCGAGTATATTCCCGGGCGCGGGGACCGCGTTTCATCTTTTCAATGGCCTCCTGGGCTTCTTGTTGTGTCACATCATCCACCTGCCTTATATTGCCTTGCTATTCTCTGTAACAAATTCGACAAATAGCAAGATATTCCTACGGATGATGGTCCCGATTGCGACAAATTTTTTGGAGGACAGATTCCAATAAAAAAGCATCGCCTCCGCGATCTTGTCAGTGGCTTGGGATTGACAATGCAGGTTTATTTGCTGCAGTAATAGAAGAATATGACAAGTATCGCAAGCGTGAAAATAGGATAGAAGCCGGGGGAGTTGCCCATGACAGCCGGTAAACCGTTGTTTAGTCTGCAAACCCAAATTACCATACTGGTCTGCGGTGTGGTTGCCTTGTCACTGCTGGTGGCTAATGCTCTGATTACCACCAGCGTGGCGGGCATCGTGGAGGAGGAAATCGGAGAGAATGCAGCCGATATTGCCCGCATTATGGCTCGTTCGCCAGTGGTAGTGGAAGGGCTGACCGGTAAGCGGGACGAAACAGATATCCGCGGCTTTGCCGCTGAGATGCGTAAAGCCACGGAAGTGGAATATATTGTGATAATGGACATGAACGGGATTCGCAAATCTCATCCCAATACCAGCATAATTGGCAAGCATTTTGTCGGCGGTGACGAGGGTCCGGTGCTTTTGGACAGCCGGGAGTATACTTCCACTGCCAGAGGGACGTTAGGCATGTCACTCAGGGCCTTTTCCCCGATTTTTAACACTGACGGCAGGCAGGTGGGCGCGGTATCAGTAGGTATTTTGCTGGATAATGTGCAGAAGACCATCGCACAAAGCCGGATTATCATTTACTTTGCCACCGGGGTGGGGTTTTTAATCGGCATTGCCGGCGCTTTGGCCCTGGCCCGGAATGTAAAGCGGACCTTGTTTGGACTGGAACCCTTCGCCATTGCGGAGCTTTTGGAGGTGCGCAGCGCCATGCTGGAGTCAGTGCGGGAGGGTATTTTAGCGATTGACCAAGATACAAAAGTCACCATGGTGAATAAAGAGGCTGTCCGGATTTTGAATCTGGCAGGTATCGAAGAAGATTTAATCGGCAAACCGATAGAAGAACGCGTGGTCAACACCCGGTTGAAAGAAGTGCTGGAAACAGGGCGGGTGGAATTGGATCAAGACCAGGATATTAACGGGGTGATCATCCTGACCAACCGGATGCCGATCAAGGTAGACGGACAGGTGGTAGGCGCCATTGCCACCTTTCGCGATAAATCCGAAATCCGGCATTTGGCCGAACAGCTGACCGGCATTCGCAACTATGTGGAGACTCTCCGGGCCCAGGCTCATGAATTTATGAACAAACTTCATGTGATCCTGGGGATGGCCCAGATGAAATGTTACGATGAACTAGGGGGCTATATTAACGGCATCGCCCAGCAATACCAGGAGGAAGTCGGTTTTGTGGACCGCCGGGTCAAAGATCCGGTGCTGGCCGGATTTGTGTTGGCCAAACTGAGCCGGGCCAGGGAAATGGGAGTGGATTTGGTTTTGGCCGATGCGAGCTATCTTCCTAAGCCGGCAGCCTCCTGTATGGTTCACGAACTGGTCACGATCATGGGCAATCTGATGGATAATGCCATAGAGGCTGTCAGTCAGTCAGATGCGAAACGGGTGGACGTATGGTTTGATTACACCGATGGGATCCTGAGCCTGGAAGTGACTGATACCGGACCGGGCATTTCACTGGAAATACAAAAAGAAATATTCGCTAAGGGGTATTCGACCAAGGCCGATAACCGGGGACTGGGCTTATTCCTGGTACAGCGCAGCGTGGCTAAGCTGCAGGGCGATATGAAACTGTATTCTCAGTTAGGGCAGGGAACCCGGTTCCGGGTGGATTTGCCCTATCAAACGGGAGGTGATGGGAGTGATTCGGGTTCTGATTGTGGAAGATGATCCGATGGTAGCGGAGTTCAACCGGAGATATCTGGCTCAGATAGAGGGCTTTATCCTGGCCAATATGGTCCGTTCGGCTGCGGAAGCTTTAATTGTATTGGAGAAACAGGAAGTGGATCTGATTTTGCTGGACATTTTCATGTCCCACATGAATGGACTGGATTTATTGTCCCAGATTCGAAGCATCGACAGCAACGTGGATGTTATTGTTGTATCGGCAGCCTGCGATAACCATACGATTCAGAAAGCATTGCGCTATGGTGTTGTGGATTATCTGATCAAACCCTTTGAGTTTGAACGGTTTCAGGCGGCCTTGTCCGCCTACAGGGACCGCCTGCTGTTTATGCAGGGGCAGGACAGCATTCAACAAGCGGAGCTGGACCGGAAAATCCTGTTGAAAGACCAGCCGCTGCTCAATGAATTGCCGAAAGGCATTGACCGGAATACGCTGAAAATCGTTTGGGAGCATATCAGAGACGGCGAGGGACATGATTTTACCACCGAAGAAATGGCCAGACGGGTAGGCGTCTCCCGAGTATCCATGCGTAAATATCTGGCCTTTTTGATGGCCCTGGAAATCCTGCGCCGGGAGGTGGCCTTCGGGTCAATCGGCAGGCCCATGTATAGGTACCGGTGCATCAATCCCAGGCCGGACCTGATCAACCGGCTCCAATAACCGGGGCCGCCTGTAAATATGAGGTTAAGAATTAGCAGAGGGCAGCTTCTGTTGATTCTTAACCTTAGTTATTTTCATTACTAATCTACTTTAATTACAAAAAGATAAGTTTAATTTCCTTTTGGCTTTTTTAGTTAATTAAACTGTCAGAAAATAAAAAAATATTTATGATAGTTATAAAAGTATAAAAACTTTACATTCTTTCTTTTGGCTGCTTGGAGGTGATACGGTCAGTGTGCCCGTAAAATCCGGGAACAACAAAATGGAAGGGGATTGGACATGAATAGAAAACTTTTGTATGGTCTGATTACCGTCGGAGTCGGAGTCTTGATCTGGCTTCTGCCCGTACCGGCCGGGCTCAAACCTTCGGCTTGGCAGCTCTTTGCTCTTTTCGTCGCTACTATCGTTGGTTTTATTCTCCAACCTATGCCGATTGGAGCCATCGCATTTCTCAGCGTAGGTTTGGCCGGCTTTATGAAAGTTATTTCTCCGGCGGATGCCCTGTCGGGATTCGGCAATACTACCATCTGGCTGATCGTAACCGCATTTTTATTTGCCAAAGGATTTATTAAAACCGGTTTGGGACGGCGCATTGCCTACACTATTATGAATCTGATCGGCGACAGTTCATTAAAACTGGGCTATGCCCTAACCCTGAGCGACCTGGTCATTGCGCCGTTCACTCCCTCCAATACCGCCCGCGCCGGCGGCATCCTGTATCCGATTGTCCGCAGTCTGTGTTCGGCCTTTGACTCCGAGCCGGGGCCAAGCTCCCGTAAGATCGGTTCCTATTTGATGAAAACCAGCTTTCAAATCAATGGTATTACCTCGTCTATGTTTATTACCGCTGTGGCTCCGAATTCCCTGGTCGTCCTCCTGGCGGCAAAAACCGCCAACCTTAATATCAGCTGGGGAATCTGGGCCTTGGCAGGTATTGTTCCTGGCCTGGTGGCTTTGGCCGTGACCCCTTATATTCTCTATAAACTGTATCCGCCGGAAATCAAGCATACCCCCGAGGCCAAGGAACTGGCTTACAGAGAATTGGAAAAAATGGGCCCCATGTCGCGGGGCGAAAAAATTGTCGCCAGTGTCTTCCTGCTGGCTCTGACCCTTTGGGCCACATCCTCCATTACCGGTCTGGACGCTACCATGGTAGCCATGGTTTGCGTTGGCATTATGATCATTGGCCAGGCTATTGAGTGGAAAGATGTTGTGGAAGAAAAAAGCGCCTGGGATACCCTGATTTGGATGGGAGCGCTGATGAGTCTTGCAGGCGCCCTGACCAAAGTGGGGCTGATCGCCTGGTTTGCCAAAGAGGTCAGCGGGCAGTTAGCCGGTGTTTCCTGGTGGGTTGCCCTCGGCATTCTGCTGTTGGCTTATATGTATTCCCACTATGCCTTTGCCAGCCTGTCCGCCCACGTTACCGCCATGTACGCGGCATTTTTGGCTGTGGCTGTGGCTGCCGGCGCTCCGGTGTTTTTGGCCGCTATGGGTCTGGGCGTTATCTCGGGTTTCATGGGCGGGATCACTCACTATGGAACCGGGCCGGCTCCGATTTATTTCGGCGCAGGCTATATTTTCCAGGGTACCTGGTGGAAACTGGGCTTCGTTTTATCCGTCAGCAACATGATTATCTGGATCGGGCTGGGTGGATTCTGGTGGAAGTTACTCGGTTTGTGGTAAAATAGATCTAAAATATTAAAGGAGAACGACAGTATGGAAAACCTGACCAATCGGGAGGAAGCATTGAAAATTCGCCAGGAGCATCAAGGCATCCTGGAAGTGGCGGGGAAGGTGCCGCTGAAAAACCGGCACGATCTGAGCGTTCTCTATACACCCGGAGTAGCTGAACCATGCAAGGACATCAAGCTCAATAAAGATTTGTCCCTTGAACTTACCTGCCGCGGCAACATGGTAGCGGTAGTCACCGATGGCACTCGGGTCCTGGGACTGGGAGACATTGGCCCGGAGGCAGCTATGCCGGTTATGGAGGGAAAATGCATCCTGTTTAAGGTTTTCGGTGACGTGGACGCTGTCCCCATTTGCCTGGATACAAAAGATCCGGCCAAGATCATCGAAACCGTGAAACTGCTGCAGCCTACC
Organism: Acetonema longum DSM 6540; assembly: GCF_000219125.1. Taxonomy (NCBI): domain Bacteria; kingdom Bacillati; phylum Bacillota; class Negativicutes; family Acetonemataceae; genus Acetonema; species Acetonema longum. The sequence continues at coordinate 6,994 of NZ_AFGF01000107.1, read as the reverse complement.
TTCGCCGGCATCAACCTGGAGGACCTTGCCTCACCTAAATGCTATGACATTGAGGACACTCTCAAAGAGCAAATGGATATTCCCGTATTCCACGACGATCAGCATGGCACGGCCATTGCGGCCCTTTCGGCCGTTATTGGCGCCCTGCGTCTGGTGAAAAAAGACCTGAAAACGGCCCGTATCGTCGTCAACGGCGCCGGCGCCGCTGGCAGCGCCATCGGCAGGCTGTTGGTCAGTGCCGGGGCCCGGAATTTGACTATGGTGGATATGAACGGCGCCCTGTATGACGGCATGCCGGGTCTGAACCGCATTCAGGCTGAACTGGCAAAAAGCACCAACCCCGAGAAAAAACAAGGCAAACTGCCTGAGATCGCCAAAGGCGCCGATGTCCTCATCGGCGTGTCCGGTCCCGGTCTGTTCACTAAAGAGATCATTGCCGGCATGAATAAGGATTCAATCGTCTTCGGTCTGGCTAATCCGGTGCCTGAGACCACCTATGAAGACGGGAAGGCAGCCGGGGCCCGCGTCGTTGGAACCGGCCGCTCCGATGCTCCCAACCAAGTCAATAATGTCACCGTGTTTCCCGGCATCTTCCGGGGAGCGCTGGATGCAAGGGCTCGCCGGATCACTGAGGAGATGAAGCTGGCTGCGGCTTACGCCATTGCCGATCTGATCCCGGAAAAGGAGCTGCGGGAAGACTTTGTGGTAGTGGATGTCTTTGATCCCCGGGTAGCTCCGGCAGTAGCTGCCGCTGTGGCTAAAGTGGCGGTAGAGACCGGCGTGGCCAGGGTGAAAGTCGATCCGGAAGAAGTAAGGGCTAAGACTGCAGCCCGGATTAAAATGGGAAAATAGGATTCTGGCTGACACACGAAAAAGGGGTGTCGCAAAACGCTTTTTGAAAAAGCGCAATGCGGCCCCTTTTTTTGTATGAACAGGAAAGATCGACTATCTGCCTGAAAAGTAGTGTAACCTGACTAAATCAGCCCTGGCAATCAGAACCAAATAAGATTGACATAATTATCATAATTATCATAATTATATATAATATATTATATATATTACAAATTGTTCCAGGATTCCGGGGTATTGTGGGAAAAGTAGGTTTTGTATAGTCTGTCTGACTGGGGATGGTCCTGCCGTTTTTTGCTGGAAAGCCGGAACACTATATGAAAAGGAGTAACGCAATGGGATTTTTAATTGCCCGAATTGTCGGTAGATTAAGCCTGAAACAGAAATTGATTGCTTGTTTTATTTTGGTTGCAGCTATTCCACTTATCTTGACTACAATGGCCACATCCTATCTGAGTCATTCAGCTTTGGTTGATTCCATCTATAAGGATAACCGGCAAGCGGCCAGGTTCCTTGCCAGGGAAATGGATAATGCACTGATTTCTACGGTCCAGTTATTGCAGACCCTGGCGGAGACTGCCGATATCCAGTCAATGGATAAGGCTAAGCAACTGGCAATTATGAAAAAAGTGACCAGCCGGTCTGATATTATCAAAACGATCATTGTCAATGACACTAAGGGCGTTCATACGCTAAGAACTCAGGGGAATTTGGCCAGGAACGGCGAACGAGAGTATTTTAAACAGATAGCTGATGGAGCGGATTACGCTTTCTCGGATATTCAGATTGGCAGTAGTACGGGCCAGGCATCGCTCGTTATTGCCGTGCCCATTAGAGATACGCAGAAGAACTTTCAGGGAGCTTTGCTAGGGGTTATCGATCTTGAACAATTAAGTAAGAATATTGCTACGACCAAGGCCGGACAATCCGGCTACGCTTTCTTAGTGGACCGCCAAGGTAAAATCGTCACCCATCCCGATCGAATGAAGATGCAGCAAATGGCAGATTTCAGCCATCTTGCGCCGGTTCAAGGAGCTATTAGCGGACAAAACGGCGTGGCGGCTTATACTGATGAAGAGGGGGAAAAACTGGCCGGATACAGTGATATTACCGTGAGCGGTTGGGGTGTTGTGGTTCAGCAGCCTATGAGTGAAGCCATGGAAAAAGTCAACGAGATAAGACTCACAGGCATTATCCTCACGCTGCTCGTGATCTTGTTCGCCGTGCTGGTAGGCATTTTTGCGTCCAAAGTTATCACTAAGCCGATATTTGAACTGGCGGGGATTACTCGCAAACTGGCGGCAGGCGATTTGACTGCCAAAGCCAATGTAACCGCAAAAGACGAGATGGGTCAACTGGCCGAAGCCTTTAATACTATGGTAGAGCACCTGCGGCAGATTATCAGGACCGTAACCTATACTGCCAGTCAGGTCGCATCGTCTTCACAGCAGCTTTCGGCTACAGCCAACGAAGCAGAGCGGGCTGTCAACCAAGTTGCTACCACTATGACCGGTTTTGCCCAAGGATCTCAGAAGCAGACGGCAGAAGTCGAAAAAACACAGAAGATAGCGGACAATTTGATTGAGATATCGCGGGATGCAGCGAATAAAGCTATGTCGGCATCCGACCTGTCGGCCGACATGGCCAGAGCGGCTGAGACAGGTGGGAGCGCAGCTGGTAATGCCATAGAAAAAATTAATGAGATCAAGGAAGTCACCGTAACGACAGCTGAGGTGGTCGCTACGCTGGGGGAAAAAAGCAAGCAAATCGGTCAGATCCTGGATGTCATCAGCGGCATTGCCGGGCAAACTAATTTACTGGCGCTCAACGCCGCGATCGAAGCTGCCCGGGCGGGTGAACAGGGGCGCGGCTTTGCTGTAGTAGCCGAGGAAGTGCGCAAACTGGCCGAACAGTCCCGGCAAGCCACCGAGCAGATTTCCCAGATTGTTTGCGAGATCCAGCAGCAGACTGATGAGGCCATCCGGGCGATGGACAGCGGTAATAGCAAGGTCAGCGAAGGCGTCGATGTGGTACAGGCTGCCGGACAGGCACTGCAGAATATCCTGGCTCAGATCGGCAGGAGTGTAAGCATGATCAGCGATATTAATACCGCTAGCAATCAACAGCTCCAGGGAATGCAGCAGATGGTCAGCAGTGCGGGGAATGTGGCGGTGATTGCCAGAGAATCCAGCATCGGCGCCCACACAACAGCGGCAGCCATCGAGGAGGTGACCGCTTCTATGGAGGAAATCAACAGCGCAGCCGAGGCATTGGCTAAAATGGCCGGTGAGTTGCAAATCATGGTGACCAAGTTTAAGCTCTAATATATTTTCAATATTTGTCTGTGCTGCATTTTCAGCAGTCCATCCCCTCTCGATTCAAAAAGAGCGCCGCCAACGTTTTCCCTGAACGTTTGGCGGCGCTCTTTTCTTTTTGTTGCTGCGTTATCGCTGCAAATGAGTCACGCAGGACACCTGAAAGGAATTGACCGGTTGTCCCACAATCAGCTTGACCACATCGCCGAACAGGTTTTCAACCTCCCGGATCTCAATACCGGCCTGGAGGACCAACGGGACTGTAGGATGGTTGATATGATTACCCAGCAGCCAGACGGTAACCGGATTCAGCCAGTCCATAAATTTGCCCAGCCAGTCCTGGCTGCTGCGCATGTATTCCACCAGAATAATCGTGCCGTCGGGCCTGCAGACCCGGCTGATTTCTTTCAGGCCTTTCAGCGGGTCCGGCACGGTGCCGAAGACGCAGGTGGCAATGACCGTGTCAAAGCTGGCGGTCGAAAACTCCAGGGACTGAACATCCATCTCGTATAAAAATATTGGGACTCGCGCCTTATTAACCCGGCGTGCTGCTCTGTGCAGCATGCCCAGACTCGGGTCGATGCCGACCACTTCGGAACAGGCGGCAGTGTACAACGGCAAATTGAAGCCGCTGCCTACGCCGACCTCCAAGACCCGGCCATGGGCAAAGTGCAGCGCCTTCAGACGCCACTTTTCCGGAACCAGGTCGTTCACGATGTCTTGGATAATGGCAATGCGGTCAAAGTTTTTCTTGGTTTGGCTGCTGTCGTTTTTATGCATTGGCTGCTCCCCGGATGGAACCTTTTACAGTAGTTTACTGTAGGATATGCATAGATGAGCCCAATCATTCGTTTATCCCGGCGTCAGGCTTGATCCACCAGCTGTCATGTTGCTGATAATTTTTTCTGACAACCGAAAGTTCCTTGCGGCTGGCGATATAATCATCTTTGATGCCCTCCAGCAGTCTGCCGTGTTCGGCCATGCCGGCGGCTGAAAAACGCGGGTGCCCGGAGGGGACAAAGCGGAGGGCGATGCCGGCATCGGCGGCAGTAATCCGCCCGGTACAGTTGCACATCACACAGCGGATATCACCGGTGGGTTTGAGCTGCAGGAGACTGCTGCCACAGGCCGGGCAGCAGCAGTCCGGCCTGGGAGTGACGCCGGCTTGTCCGGGGATCAGACGTTCTGCCAGTTTCCTGGCTTCCTCCAGGATCGCCGGTTTGATCGCTGTGCCGGGATTGGCCGCTTGCACTGTCAGACTGCCCACCACATCCAGATGAAGGAATCCGGCAAAATTTCTGACTGCTTCCCGCCCATAGCCTTCCCAGCCGGGCACTCCATATGTCAATACAGTGGCGCATTTTTTGCCGGCGTAGCGGGATCCTTCCTGCAGCACAGAAATCAGCCGGTCTCCAATAGTTTTGATACTGGTATGGGGCCCGAGAAAATAGCAGGCTGAACTGATAATGACGGCATCTGCCCAGCGGATTTCCCGCAGGAGAAAGGTCATATCATCTTTGATCACGCAGTCCTTTTCAGCCGGCAGACAGGCATAGCAAGCACGGCATTGCTCAATCCGGAGGTCCGTTAACCGGATCATCCGCCGTTCGGCAGCCGGCAGGCTGGCCAACATTTCTTTTGCTAAAATTTCCGAGTTACCCAGTTTTCGCGGGGATGCAACAAGTGCTAACGCTTTCATGTAGGCCTCCTGATAAACCTGTTTATTTTTAGTATATCACATCCATTATTAAAATTTTCCATGTGGAATAAAGGGATAGTAACTGGTTTGAGAGAATAACTCGATAGCATCCGCTTGCTTCATCTAAACAGACTAAATTACGAATGACATCATGAAGAGGTGACTGTTGTGAAAGGTACAATTGTCGGGACATGGGTCAATACAGCCCGGAAAATTTGGGGTGATGAGGTAACCAACCAGGCCATGGAGCGTGTCGGCTGGCCGAAAGAAAAGATTTTTGCACCGCTGGAAGACATAGCTGACGCAAAGCCCAGAGAATTCGTTCAATATTTATCCACCCATGCCAGCAAACCAGTGGATGAAATTTGGCAGATCATCGGCAAAGATAATTTGCGGACCTTCTCGGAGCATTATCCGGCCTTTTTTCAGCAGGAGAACTTATATTCTTTTTTACGCTCAATGTATGACGTACACATGGTTGTGGTCAAACGAATTTCGGGCTCCGTGCCGCCGGAAGTGCTGATGGAGCCCATATCCAGCCATGAAGCTATTATGAGCTACCATTCCAAGCGGGGCATGTTCGGTTATTTCAAAGGGCTGCTGGCCGGGGCGTCTGAATATTTTAAAGAAGAGATCGAAACTGAAGTGCTGGATTCCTCGGCGGAACATATGCGGGTCAAAATCCGGTTTTCCCGTCCCATCAGCCATACAGTCCGCTACAGGTTTAATATCATGGCCTCTTTTGGTTTTATCCGGAACATACCGGGCAAGGCCGGGGTCGTGGCCATGCTTCTCAGTGGAGCTGTCCTGCTGCTTTTAACCTTGGTCGGAGTCCGGGCTCCACTGTGGCTGGCGCCAGTCAACGGCGTCATTGCTGCTGTCAGTACCTGGCTTTTGTTCCGGCCGTTTAATGCCCTGAAAGAGCAAATTCATTCGATTCAGAGCTATAAGTACTATGAGGAACTGAAACTCCGCTCGGCGGATGAATTTGAAGACCTGATGGCCATGCTGTTTGAATATAAGCTGCGGGTGAAACGGGAATTTATCGGCTTTAAGGGTGTCACCGACGAAATGAACCGCTATGCGGATAATTTCAACGGATTGGCTGACAACATGCGCAGCACCTCCAATGAAATATCGGGGGTAGTCCATGACGTAGCCACTGCCGCTACCAGTCAGGCCTCGGAAACCGAAATTTCGGTAGGAATTTTAAATGGTAACCTGAATACCCTGCGGCTGGTGGTCACTGAGCAAAGTAAAAACAAAGAACAGCTAGAGGCGGCAGTGGATGCCATTTCCAAAGGATTTCAGGAAGTACAGGCCTCCAGCGGCAAATTAACCCATAGCATGGAAAAATTTGCTGAAGTAAAAGAATCGGCGGAGAACCTCCAGTCCCAAGCCACCAAGATCACAGAAATCACCGGTTTGGTGGCGGCAATTGCCGGCCAGACCAACCTGCTGGCTTTAAACGCCGCTATTGAGGCCGCCCGGGCCGGAGAACAGGGCCGGGGCTTCGCCGTGGTCGCTGAAGAGGTCCGGAAGCTGGCCGAGCAATCCCAACAGCATTCAGAGAGCATTTCTCACGATTTAAAGGTCCTGACTGAGATTATCAGCGGCGTTGTCCGACTGATTGAAGCAGAGTACGAAGTCCTGGCGGTGGAAAGCAAACAGCTGAACTCCGTGGTGGCCGGCAACAACCAGCACGTGGATAACATTCACGGGGTGGCTGATAATATTGTTGTGATGGCCAATAAGCTGGAACAGGAAATGACCAGTCTCAATCAGGTATACGGCAAAATCGAATCCCTGGCAGCTATCTCTGAGGAAAACTCCGCCGCCAGTCAGGAAGTCAGCTCCGCGGTGGCCATCTATAACGATAAGTTGCAGGACCTGATGGAAAAGATCCGTGAATTCAAACTCGTGATCCAGCACTTCAGCGAAGACATCGGACAATACCGGACCTGATCCGGTCGGACTATGAAACATAAAAAAGTAGGCATTGCGCCTACTTTTTCTATGTAGTTTCCAATTCTATCGTTGCCGCTATCGTTCCTCCCGCCTCGCATTTGGGGCCGTTCAAAAAGGTTCAGATGCTAGGAAGGACGAGGACGGGCGTGAGACTGTACGTTTG
>NZ_AFGF01000105.1 GCF_000219125.1 Acetonema longum DSM 6540 | reverse complement strand
ACTCCGCTGTTTGTTTTTCGCTTTAAGATTAAGTTGTCAAAAGGTGATCGTCCCCAGTGTCAACTAAATTCATACCAATTTTGAGATTTCATCATCAACCCATCTTTTGTGGGCTTCAATAAGTTTCAAATAGTTTTCTTGGCTATAGTACTCGGTTGGAGATATTTCATTATTTCGACCTTGTACTATATGCGGACTATCATCAGGAAATTGAAATTTATCCCAAAAATCAGTAATTGCAATCAATCCTTCCAAATAATCATTTGGCAGTTTGGTTAATAGTTGTTTTGTCAAAATCGCTCTCCACTTTCTAAATTCATCTTGCTCCTTATGTTCTTCTTTTTGGGATAATCTTTCTAAAAGCCCAGTAATATTTTCACTTTCACTGTTGTTCAATCCAGCCAATTCCCAAGTTTCTTCTGGTTGTTTATCATCGTTTGAAGCTACTTCAACTGCATAATCAATGACATCTTTTGATGAAAATTGTCTCGAAAATTTTCCAAATCCTTTCCATCCAACTAGAATAGTTGTCCAATTTACTTTTAGCTTGGTAGATTGCATTAATTCTAGTATTTTTATCATTTTATTGGCACCCCATTTACTGTTCCGCCTTGAACAAACATCCTATGTGTTACATTTCCGCTTTGGGTGATCCATTCGAAGCGTCCAGACACTCCATTTAGCGACCCTTCGATTTGATAGAGCGTTGCTCCCTTGCCAAGGTCATATTGGGTTGCACTTCCGGCATAGTTATCAACGATATCAGTGAATCCATGAGACTGTGGTGTAGATGGGAACTCTTGAACAATATACTGTCTGCCTTTAGCATCAACAGCTTTAATTGGACTTACATCATCTACTTTTAACCCACTGCCGACCCGAGGTTTACCTATAATATCATTTGTAATTTCAGTCTTAG
>NZ_AFGF01000104.1 GCF_000219125.1 Acetonema longum DSM 6540 | reverse complement strand
AANGGAGAGGGAGAAACCGGATTTCTTGACGGATTCCTTGTATTCATTCCCGCTGTTTTCTTCTGCCGCCTGGATGGTGACGTTGTCGCCGCTGAGGAGCGGTTCCGGCTCTGACAGTGGATGGCATGGCTGTCAGCTGTCAGGGCCAGGCAGTATATGTGCCCGCTGATTCTGCCTGCTGGGATGGGATCCTTTCCTTACTGGCGGATTCGTCTGTGGCTAAAATGACCCAT
>NZ_AFGF01000103.1 GCF_000219125.1 Acetonema longum DSM 6540 | reverse complement strand
TGATATTACTTATCATTTGCAATTGATATTGTATCTTGATATAATGTTAATAGTTCTAAAGATTCATACTTCGTAGGGAGGATTTTCCATGATAAGGATATTTGAATTTCTAGGCAAGTACGTTGACTTCGGTCTGCTGGCATTTCGTATCGTTCTGGGCGGCATGTTCATGTGGCACGGATGGCCGAAAATTATCGGCGGCCCCGAAAGATGGGCAGGATTAGGCAAAACTATGGCTAACTTCGGCATTACTTTCTTCCCGGCTTTCTGGGGCTTTATGGCTGCTTTCAGTGAATTTTTCGGCGGCATTATGCTCCTCCTGGGCCTCTTCTATCGCGTCGGCGCTTTCCTTCTGTTCTTCACCATGTTCACTGCTTTTACCACTCAGATGATGACCGGCAAAGGCCTGTCCAAAGCCTCCCAGTCTTTTGAAAATGGCTTCAGCTTTTTCGCAGCGATCTTCGTTGGGCCCGGCAAGTACAGCATTGATCATTATCTTTTAAACAAGAAAAGCGAATCACAGTCGGATTCATCCTCTTTAATGTCATAATGCCATAAAAAAGAACGGGGCTTTCCCGC
>NZ_AFGF01000102.1 GCF_000219125.1 Acetonema longum DSM 6540 | reverse complement strand
GACGTATGATAGAAACGGCGTTCAACCGACTCGGTTAAACGCCGTAAACAAAAACCACTTATATCACACTTATTATACTATCGTCATCGCGACAGAGATTTCAACTGCTGTACCTCTGCGGTTGTCAGATGGCGGTAACGCCCGCGTCTTACGCCCTGAAGGGTCAAAAAGGCGAAACTCACCCGTTTCAATTGATTCACCGGATGGCCAATCGCTTCAAACATCCTGCGGACCTGACGGTTCTTCCCTTCATGGATGATAATCTCAACCTGGGTGATGTTTTTTTCCCGGTCATGTTCCAGCAGGATTAATTTAGCCGGGGCGGTCACTCCGTCTTCCAGACGTATCCCGATTCGCAATCGATCCAACTTTTCTTCGGCCGGCTGACCGAGCACCCGGGCCAGATATGTTTTTTCAATTTCATGGCTGGGGTGGGTGAGAGCCTGGGCCAGTTCACCGTCATTAGTCATTAACAACAGACCCTCGGTATTATAATCCAGCCTGCCAACCGGATAAATCCGTTCAGGAATATCCTCAACCAGGCTCTTTACTGTTTTTCTGCCTTCAGGATCAGACATGGTGCTTACTACTCCTTTAGGCTTGTATAACAGAATGTATACCAGTTTTTCCGCGCCGATGATTTTCCCGTCTACCCGGATACGATCCTTGCCCGGTGTCACTTTTGTTCCCAACTCTTTGATCACCTTGCCATTGACACTAACCCGTCCCTCCAGAATATATTGCTCCGCCTGACGCCGGGAGGCCACTCCCGCCTGACTTAATACTTTCTGCAATCGTTCTGTCATGATGTCTCCTATTCTATCATCCTACTATTTTTAACTCAGTTCCAATTGGCGATAGTCCAATTGTGCTTTGCAAGTCCGCACCCATTGACCATCTTTGGTCTTTTGGACACAGCTGCCGCAAATTCCTTCACCGCAGCACATTTTTGTATTATTGGTTACTGCCATAGGGAGCGTTAAGCCGATTTCACCCAAATGATCAATGAGGCCATGATGCATGGTATCCGGTCCGGCGCTGACAACTAAATCGACTTCACGGTTGGCTGCCGCCTCGGCTACAATACCAAACCCCTGATCCCGCATGGATGAAACCGTCAGTACAGTACAGCCCATTTTTTTCAGCCGGTCTGCGACAAAGAGAGCTCCGACCTTGCCGGGAGCAATCACAGCGGTAACGTCATTGCCGCTGGCGATGAGTGTTCTGACGATCATGATGCTGCAAGCCTGGCCGATGCCGCCCGCCAACAAAAATATTTTGCCATGTTTCATCGATTCAATCCAGGGTTGCCCGAAAATACCGTTGTAATAGGGCCCCCGGACCGATATTTTGGCTTGATCCTTTAAAAAAATGCGGCTGGATTTCGGTCCTACTGTTTCTATGGCTACGTGCAGAGTATCGCTGTCGGTATCAGGATCGTGGCTGATATCCATAATTCCCACCGGAAAACTGCATATCTCCGGATCATCCAAAGCCCGGATGAATACGAAAGACCCCAACCGGCTAAGCTGTTGGCCCATAATTGCATCTACCCTTAAATCAAGCAGATAGGTTGACGGCGGGATATAGCGGACGATATGCACGGCAGACTCAACTTCCCGCCGGAGGTTTTTTTGTTTGACCGATTGCCAGATCTTTTCATACAGTAAACATTGCCCGGTCCAGTTGCAGTCGCAAACTTCCTTTCCCTGCAGATGACTGCACATGAAACAGTGGTTTGTTTCCGCCAACAGGCAGGGACAATGGTCCGTGTGGATATCCACGCAACGCAACGGAACAAATTTTTGCATGATTGATCATCCCCCTATATCAGGCATTTACTGAATATGCCGGTCATACCTGCTTGAGCCACCCGCGTTTCTATCGCCTCCCGGTCGGTCGTATACAGGGACAGCTCTTTCATGCGCATAAAGTATTCAGCGCCGGAAAAAGTGTATCGTACTGTCAGAGACTGCAGCTGATCCATTTTTTCATGAACATAAGCGATATAATCTCCCGCGGCTAACGTCCGCGGCAATTCCAGATACTCCATATCCAGACAGTGTCTGACTGCATTGTGCCCGCTAAGCAAACCGGTCAGAATTGCCTCTGAGTGCCCGACCATAATGCCTGATTTCTCGCCGGAGCAAAACAGGTTATCCATACCCGTTACCTTTAGGGTATTATCACAAGGAGCAATACCCAAATAGCGCACAGAATTTCCTCTGCCGCCGGCATAAGGATCGGCAAAACGCGCTAATTCCAGGCCGGGTATGGTTCTCAGATCAGCCAGGTCAAAGTAAGATGTCATCATCTTGGCATGCCCGGTATCCAGGAGAACCAGAGTCGCCTGATACTCAGGGATAGCGTACTGGGTACAGGCCTTTTTCCCTAAAGCGATCTTTTCCCGTAAGCGTTCCGGCATGGGTAACAAAACAACCCCTGATTTCTCAAGTTCGGCGCGTACATCTGGTGCCAATGAGTCTTTCTGCAATTTACAGGAACCGCTCATGGCGCCAAAAGAACCGTCTGCCTTTTGCCCCATTCGCTCTTTCACCTGAGCTCTGGCTGTCAGACTGACCCTGGGGCCATAGGAGGGACAGCGCAAAACGCACATGGCACAGCCATTGCCATAGGTTAGGCAATTGCCCATGGGACCGGCTGTACCGGTTGCATCGATAAATACCTCGCCGGTTATGACTTCGCCGCCGTCCGCCATGACCTGGTAAATCTTTCGGCCATACCGTATAACATCTGTTACACGAGTTTGCGTCCTGATGGTTACGCCTTGCTGTAATAAAATAGATTTTATAACCGATTCAATTAAGGTCACATCATATAAAGACGCATGTTCGTGGCCGGGAAAGGAAATGTTTTTATGTCTGGCCACACTGTCCATACCATGAATAATAGCGCCGCCGCCTAAGGCGATAATTTCTTCCGCCGCCGTATAACGCCCGTTATTGCGAAAAATCCCGCCAACCAGCCCGGTTCCTAACAGCAAGTCAGTACGTTCAAGCAGCACTACGTCTGCTCCCGCCTTCGCCGCAGCCCACGCCGCCGCACATCCTGACCAGCCCCCGCCAACGACTACCACTTTAACCACGGATTTCCCCCAATTCACAAACGCTTTTGCCTTTTTCATACTTACAGTCTATTCGCTGATCGCTAAAGTGCCACTCTGCCAAACAAGAAAAAAGCCTGCTTTGCAGGGCTTCTTCCTGTCTAAACAGGAAAAAAATTGCTTTGCAGAACCTTTTTTCTGTCTTAAAAAGAAACTTGACATTACCGGCCCTTAGCCTCGCAATGTCAAGCTATAATCCGAATCTTTTACTCAAATAATAATCGGCATAAGTAAATCGAAGTAATAAATCCCGCCGCATCGCCGCACAGGCCGACAAGGGGGGCATAGCGGGCATTGCGGATACCCACTGCGCCAAAGTACACCGTAAGGACATAAAACGTCGTATCCGTACTGGCCAATATGGTAGAGGCAATCCGGCCCACCAGCGAGTCAGGCCCATAAGTATGAAACAGTTCACTGACAATACCCAGAGACCCGCTTCCCGACAGGGAGCGCATAATCGCCAAGGGAACCAAATCTGTCGGAATTCCTACGTGACGCAAAAATGGCTGTATAACATTCACACAGGCTTCAAACGCGCCGGAAAAGCGGAAAATATTGATCGAAACCATCATTGCGATCAGATAAGGCATAATCCGGATGGCGGTTTGAAATCCGTCAGCTGCGCCCTCGACAAATGCCTCATATACCGGAACGCGGCGGACAACGCCAACCACTAGTATGATGAAGATCAAGCCGGGAATGGCCCAAACCGAAAACTGCTCACTCAGAATATGCACTCTTATCGCCTCCCTCTTGTCAATAACAGTCGACAAACAAAATCAGCTGTCAATGCCGCAAAGGTTGCCACCAGACTGGTTATGACCGTAACTCCCACAATATCTGCCGGAGCTGCCGAACCTGCCGCCGATCGCAAGGCAATCATCGTGGCTGGGATCAACGTAAAGCCGGTGGTGCACAAGGCCAATAAGGTGCACATGGCCTCTGTGGCCACGTCCGGTTTGGAATTGAGTTGTTGCAGCTGCTGCATGGCTTTAATGCCAAAAGGAGTTGCCGCATTGCCCAATCCGAGCAAATTGGCGCTCAAAGTCAGGATAATATTGCCCAGCGCAGGGTGATTGCGAGGTATGCTAGGGAAAAGCATTCGTACTACCGGTCCAATAATGACAGAAAAGAGCCGAATCATTCCGGCTCTTTCTGCAATTTTCATGAGTCCCAGCCATAGGCACATTACCCCGATGAGCTTAAAGGCTAAAGCGACGGCGGATTCGGCAGCGGTAACAGCCGCCTGGGTCACGACGCCGATTTGCCCGTGCCAGGCGGCATAAACAATACCTACAACCATAAACAGGAACCAGATGTGGTTGACCACAATACCACCACCCACAGGGGACCGTTGAAAAAGGCCCATCTGCGTCACTTCAGCCTCCTGCGGGCGCGCGTTCGACGTACCCTGCGAACGTACAGTCTCACGCGCGTCCTCGTCGCGCTGTATCAGAATTCATGACTTTTCAGAGAGCGGTAGTAGTAGATGATCTCTCCTCAGTGAAAAGTCATCTGAATTCTTCACAGTACGGAGACGCAGAGCGTCTCTCTGATCTAGCATCTGGACCTTTTTTTGAACAGTCCCAGATTCGAGGCCACAGCTAGTTGTAATTATCTAGGCAATACTGCGCAGCAGCAAAGCGAATAGTTGCCGGATGGAGCTCCAGAGAGTCGCAAAAAACGACTTCTTTTCTACGTTCTCCGCCGACACTAAATCAGCAGAGGCAATTTCTTTATCTTGGTACATTACTTTAACGGTCCCGACTTTTTGCCCCACTGCTACTGGTGCGGCAATATGCATGGGAATATCCACGACAGTTTCATACTCTGTCTGACCGCCTTTAATGATAACCGGGGCAATTACATCAGCTTTAACGGCAACATTCACATAATCCTGTTTGCCGTTGCTTACTCTGATATTTTTTAAAATATCTCCCTCATGCCAAAAAAACTGGCTTTTTACCTGATCAAATCCATAGTCTAGCAAGGCGATGGAATCATCCCACATTCGTTCACTGTCCAGCACCACAGCGATCAGTTGGATGCCGTTGCGCTTTGCGCCTGATACCAGACAGCGTCCGGCGGCATCGGTGTAACCCGTTTTGACTCCATTGCCTCCTTCGTACAGCCAGACCAGCTTATTTTCATTGTATAGTTCCCGGTCTTGTTCCCGTTCCGGCCAAGGGATATTAACCTGCGATGTGCCCACTATTTTAGAAAATAATGGATTCCTGTAACCATAGGCAGCTATTTTGGCCAGATCGTGAGCAGTGGAATAATGATTTGGGTCTGGCAGGCCGCTGGAATTGATAAAGTTGGTATTATTCGCGCCAATAAGATGCGCTTTTTCGGTCATCAATTTGCTAAATTTTTCAACAGATCCGGCGATATGTTCCGCTACGGCAACTGTAGCATCATTGCCTGAAATCAGCATGATACCATACAGCATGTCAATCATTTTCAACTGCTCGCCTTCCCGCAGCCACAAGGTAGAGCCTTCGGTATAAGCCGCCTTTTCACTGGCGGTAACCATATCATCTAAATTGCCGTGTTCAAGCGCCACAATCAGAGTCATCATTTTCGTCGTACTGGCCGGTGGCCGCCGAGTTTCGGCATCTTTATTGTAGAGCACTTTGCCGGTAGCAGCTTCTATCAATATCGCCGATTTGGCGGTAACGTCCGGAATTGCGGGCGCCGCGGCGGAGACAGAGTGAATTAAAACAGCAGCGGTCAGGGACAATAGGGAGATATTGCGCGCTATTCGCGATGTGATATGCATAAACCATGTTAATCCTTTCCCTATAGTTTGGACATGGATAATTATATCGAATAACTGACGATCCGTCAAAAGTCAGTTAATGCAAATCAGTTACATGATTCCCAGCCTGCCAGGTAATAATACTATTATCAATCAGGAGGTGAAAATGATGGAAACAACCGACATCAAAACAACCTTGCGGCATACCCTAACGCAAAAGCAGGAACTGGTAAGAGATTATCAAACATTTGCCGAACAAATCAATAACCCGGAAGTTTCAAAGATGTTCCGGCATTTTGCAGAAGCCGAAGCGCTGCATGCCACCCAAATTAAAGAACATCTCAATCAGTTCCAGTAACTTTCCCATTTCGCCAAACTATACAAAACTATATGAAACAAACCGCACATTCATGCTCCAAATGTGCGGTTTCATATTTGGATCTATCACCAGGCTCATCTGCGGCCCCGATTCTGGAACCGTTCAAAAGGTTCAGATGCGACGCAGATGAGTCTTTGTCAACGGGTTCCCTTTCCCTAGTTAACTTCCTGCGCTGTCCGGGCCAGGTCCTCCACCGGGTCGTGCCGACTGAACATGTCCTCGATTCGGTTCATCACCTGAGGAACTAAATCCAGCATTCTTTCGTAAATTACATTATTTTCGACAGACATAAATCGGATTCCCGATACGGGAGAGCATACCAGAAATCCTACCGGCCTGACACTGACTCCGGCACCGCTGCCGCCGCCGAAGGGATACAATTCATGATGGTCGGCTGATTCCTCCTGAGGCCTGCAATCGCCTCCACCGGCGGCAAAACCAAATGTGACCCGGGAAATAGGAATAATGACCGTACCGTCGGGTGTTTCCACTGCATCGCCGACAATGGTATTGACATCAACCATTTCTTTGATACTTTCCATTGTTGTCTTCATCAAATTTTCAATCGGATGATCCGCCACAGCTCTTCCTCCTAACTTTCCTGCAATCGAAGTCCTTGCATCGCATTAATAACATTGCCCAGTCGAATCCTGAATATGCATTTTAAGTCGATAGCCAAAGTGGGATCGCCAAATACCGGCACGAACTGAACTACCGGCGCCGTCGAAAAATGGATAAGCGGCCGCAGCCAGGCAAGCAGTACCCCGTTAAGCGCCCGCAAAAAACCGATGAGCAGACAGGTGGTGGCGGAATCATCCATACCCAGACAAATTTTGCAATAAAATTGGTCACAATGCACATGAGAATGAATGCGATCAAGAAAAGTGTTATATTGTTCCACCTGGCAAGAGATCCGTTTCGCAATTCGTTTGGCCAGTCGCGGCTTATTCCAGATCACATCAAGAATCCGGCGAATAATATGTTTTTCCACAACGCTTCTCTTAGCCTCGATTCCTTTGTTCCCCTTGATCTCCGATTCCAGCCACAAAAGCTCGTCCTGCCACTCTGCCTTCACCACCGGGATTTCTATGGTATAGCTAATGAGTCCCCGCATAGCGTATATTTTTAGCACGACGATGTCATTTCCCTCTGTCCGCCGGTAAGTGAGGTCTACATACAAATTGACCCTGCATATCCCTCGCCAGACGCTAATGGCTGTAACCAGCAAAACAATTAAAAACCAGCCTGCCTGCACCTTTATCCCCCGCTATCCCCCCGCCTGCTTCTCTTTATTGTGGGCGTAAAGACTGTTATATATACAAAAAGAGCAACCTCTTCCACTAAGGTTGCTCTTCCTCGCCGCGGGGCTGGATTTCTGGGATCGGCGGCAAGTCAGCCAATGTATTTAAACCAAAACATTTTAAAAACTCATCGGTCGTTCCATACAAGATCGGCCTGCCAATCACATCTTTTCGCCCCAGTTCCTTAATCAACAGCCGGTCCATCAGGGTGTTGACCACTCCGTCCACTTTGACCCCGCGTATGGCTTCGATTTCCTGGCGGGTGACCGGTTGTTTGAAGGCTATAATAGATAGGGTTTCCAGAGCGGCCGCAGAAAGACGATTATCCTGAATCTCAGCCAGTTTGGCAACCGTCGGAGCAGTTTCCGCTTTGGTACACAGTTGATATCCTCCGGCTATTTCTGCAATCGCCAGCCCCCGTTCCTCAGACTGCAGGTCCTGCTGCAGTTCTTCGACCAGGCTCAGGGCCTCATGCTCTTCCAGTTCTAACATCTGAGCAATCTTCCCCACTGGGACAGGATCGCCGGCAGCGAACAACAACGCTTCCAAATGCGCTTTCAGATGACGAAAAAACATTAGTCAGATTCGCTCCTAAGCATAAGATAAATGGGCCCAAAGGCTTCCAATTGTTGAATGGCGACTCGTTTCAGCCTCACTAATTCCAGCAGGGCCATAAACCCGGCTATCAGTTCGCTGCGGGAATGGCTGCGGATCAGAGTAGCCTCAAACTCTATGCGCCCGTCATTTTTTTGCAGTAAATATATAATATCCGCCATTTTTTCCTGAACGCTGATTTCCTCACGGGAAATCAGCGCAAATTCCGGGATCGTGCTCTCCCATACCGCTGCTAATGCTTGCAAAAGGTCTTCTACCGTCAATCCGACCGGCAGGTTTACGATGGGAGAAAAGAACTGGGGAGAACGGACAAAAAATTGCTCTCTCTCCTGGCGTTTTAGCTCCAATTGTCCGGCGGCCTCTTTGTAGCGGCGGTATTCTAACAGCCTCTCTACCAATTCACGGCGCGGATCGTCTAGTTCTTCCTCTTCAACGTCAGCCTTCGCTTGTTTCGGCAGAAGCATGCGGGATTTGATTTGCAGCAAGGTTGCGGCCAGGACCAAAAATTCGCTGGCGATCTCGATATTAAAGTCCTGTAACGCTTTCAGATAGGCAATATATTGCTCTGTTACCTGGACAATCGGAATATCATAGATATCGATCTGGTCTTTTTCAATCAAATGGAGTAAAAGGGCCAAAGGGCCTTCATAGACTTCCAGTCTTATTTTATAGTCAGACATCACCCCATCAGATGCAGGGCCTTATTCACTTCCTGCATCGTCGCTGCAGCAACCTTGCGGGCCCGCTCTGCCCCATAATCGAGAATTTCTTTAATACGTCCGGGGTTTCGCTCTAATGCCAGGCGGCGGGTATGGACATCCGCCAACATGTCCACCATACGCTCGGCCAGCCTTTTCTTGCATTCCACACAGCCGATTTGAGCACTGCGACAATCTTTTTCGATCTGCACTGCATGTTCGGCATTAAACAGCTTGTGAAAGGTAAATACCGTGCAAACGTCCGGATGGCCCAGATCGGTCTTCTTAATCCGCTGGGGGTCAGTCACCATCATCCGGACTTTTTCCCGAATTTCTTCCGGTCCAGCCGAAAAACTGATTTCGTTGCCGTAGGACTTGCTCATCTTACGGCCATCCAAACCCGGCAAAACCGGAGCTTGGCTCAAACTGGCCTTAGGCTCGGGAAAAATCGGGCCATATAAATTGTTAAAACGGCGGGTGATTTCTCTGGCCAGTTCCAGGTGAGGCAGCTGATCTTCCCCTACCGGAACTGTATCAGCCTTATACAGAATAATATCGGCGGTCATCAGCTCAGGATAGCCGAGAAAACCATATGTATTGATTTCTTTGCCCTGAGCGCCTAATTGCTGCAGCTTGTCCTTATAGGTCGGAACCCGTTCCAGCCAGGACAAGGGAGTCATCATGGACAACAGCAGATGCAATTCGGCATGTTCTTTCACATGAGACTGCACAAAGATAGTATTGCGTTCCGGATCCAGTCCGGCGCTTAGCCAGTCCAGTGCCATATCGTGGATATTCTGCGGAATCTTTCTGGTATCTTCATAACTGGATGTCAGGGCATGCCAGTCCACAATACAGAAAAAACATTCGTATTCATGCTGGAGCTTGACCCAATTTTCCAAAGCCCCCAAATAGTTACCCAGATGAAATTTGCCCGACGGCTGCATGCCGCTAAAGATTCTGCCCTTCATTAGATACAAGCCTCCTGCTAAAAGATGATTCCAACAATGCCCATAATGATCCGGTGTAAACTGTTAATCAGCGGACTGATAATCGGCCCAATGAAGCCAAATGCCAGCAAGGCGATCATAAACATGGGAGCATATTGCTCGATGCTTTCCCACCACTCCGCCTGCCTGCCGGGTAATAGACTTCCCAGGATCTTCGATCCGTCCAGCGGTGGAATCGGCAGTAAATTAAAGACCGCAAAGCCCAGATTATACTGATAGGTCCAAATGAGAATCTGGTCTATAACAAAGGACCTTATTCCCAAGAGGGGCAAAATCCCCCCCATCAAAACAGCCACCGTAAACGCTAATAAAATGTTGGATGCCGGTCCGGCGAAAGCTACCAGCATGGTGTCTTTCTTTACATCTTGAAAATTGTAGGGATTAAACGGTACCGGTTTGGCCCAACCAAACCGGAAGAGCCACAACATAATTAACCCGATAGGGTCCAAATGAGCCACCGGATTTAATGTCAAACGCCCTAAATACTTAGGCGTAGGATCTCCCAGGCTGACTGCCATCCTGGCATGAGCGTATTCGTGAATCGTTAACGCCGCCAGTAAGGCAGGAATGCGAAAAATCATATCTGAATCGAAACCAAACACGGCTTACCTCCTTGTATAACATGAATAAACGCTCTCAATTCCAGGCCTGCTCCCTGTAGGTAGAATACCCTCAGACCTTGGAACTAAATCTTCCCTCGTATCATTTTGGCATATTATCCTCTGATAGGCAAGTAAAAAGACAGATATCATTGCCGATTTAGCGATCTTTCCATCGCATAACCCACCGCAGACCGGAGAAAATATAACAAGTGCCAATAACGATGCAACAAGAAAAATGACAAAAAGGAATGATTTGACTCATGCGGCATATTGGACAAAAACTGACTGGCAGTCTCTTGGTTCTCCTAATGCTATGCGGTTGTTCCCTGGCGCCGCCGGCGCAAAAACCCCAGACTGGCCCGACCGGGGAAGGGCCAGTATCCAAACCCAATCCTCCGGTTCTGGAGCGGTTTGAACCGCCGCCGTCGGAGTTATATGACCTAGAACTGACGGCAGGTACGGTATTCTCTTTTATTATAGCAAGAAACTGGTCCCAGGCAGAAAGAGAGTTAGCCAGGCTGGAGGCCTTATGGAACCAGGCTCAGCCATTAATCGGTGAGAAAAAAGGGGTCGATAAAGCCAGAGAAGGCTTGGATAAACTGTATCAGGCAGTAGATTCCAAAGATCCGGCAGCAGTTTATAAAAGCTTAAATGGCTTTATGGCAAGCATCGGTGAAATCGGCCGATCCTACAAATTATCTCCCTTGTCCGACATTGTGACCATCAGCAATCAACTGCGCAATGTGGATTTTTTTGTAGCCGATCAAGACTGGGGCAAAGCCCGCAGTAAAGTAAAAGAATTAGAAAATACCTGGAAACAATCGAAACCCGCCTTGGAAAGCCTAGGGATTTTCGACGAAATTACTAAAACTCATTCGGCCATACTCCAGTTAAGCGATGCGGTCGATGCGGAAAACAAGGAAGGGGTCATCGAGAAAATCGCCAAACTAAACGAGAGTATAGGAACCATACGAGATTTTTACAAAAGTAAATAATAAGAAATCGAAAAAATAAGGCGGCCAGGCTGGCTGCCTTATTTCTTGTCCCCGTCCGGCTTTTTCTTAGTCGATTCGGAGCCGCCTGTCTGTTCCCCTGTTTCCAGCCGGTCTTCATCCTTAGGCCTCAGCATGGCCGGACGCAGCACTTTTTCCGGAATGGGCAGCCGAAAAACCACATCTTTGAGAGCAAGAAAGTTGAAGGGGATCAGCGGCCATGAGTAAGGAACCCCAAACGATTTGGTAAAGATCAGCAGAATAGCCACACCAGCTAATCCCGCCAATAATCCCGGCAGCTTAAAGGCCATAACAATCATAATTAACGCGATGCGGAAAACCCGCACCGCTAAAGCTAATTCTACGCTGGGCGTGGCAAAAGTCCCGACGACGGCAACGGCGATATAAAAAATAGTTTCATTGGCGAACAAGCCCACTTTAGTGGCGAATTCCCCCAGCATAAACGCTCCGATAAAACCAAGGGCTGTAGCCTGGGCTGAAGGAACATGGACAGTGGCCATCCGCACCAGTTCCACCCCAAACTCGGCCAGCAGAAACTGAATGCCAAGAGGAATGATGCCGGATTCTTTGGGACCTAAAAAGGCCAGAGTTTCCGGCAGCAAATGAGGCTGCAGCACCAATGCCAGCCACAATGGCGGCAGGAGAAAAGACATGGCAATGCCCCCCAACCGAACCAGCCGCAAAAAAGTGCCAACCACCACATTCTGTCGATACTCTTCAGCATGCTGTACATGATGCCAAACAGTGGCCGGCAGAATCATGATATTCGGCGAAGTGTCCACAATAATGCAGATATGCCCTTCCAGCAAATGGACTGCAGCCACGTCAGGCCTTTCGGTATAACGGACTTTGGGGAGGGGATTCCATTTGCTGCCGGGGATGACATACTCCTCAATAGCTTTCTCCGCCATAGGAATACCGTCAATGACGATAGACTCAAGGCTCTTTTGAACCTGCTCCACCAAGGCGGAATTAGTGATATCTTTGATATAGCACAGGGCAACGTCCGTCTTGGACCGTCCCCCGACTTTAATGATTTTGAAGCGCAGATTCGGGTCTCGTAACCGCCGACGGATTAATACGGTGTTAAAAACAATGGTTTCCACGAAAGAGTCCCGTGAACCCCGGGTTACTTTCTCTATGTTGGATTCACTGGGGGCCCTGGCTGGATAAGAACGGGCATCTAATACGATGATCTGGGTTTCACCGTCGAGCAGGAAAAGGAACTCCCCTGACAGCAGGCTTAAAAGAGCGTCTTCAATATTATCCACCAATTTCGCCTGAGAATGAGTGGATCGGGAATAGAAAAGCTTATGCATCGTGTTAATGGATAAATCTTGCTGCAGATAGGCAGTCATGTCCTCTAACACATTACTGATGATAATATCATTCACCATGCCATTGATGGAAAAAGAAGCGGCCCGTTTTCGCCCAACATTATACTCCCGGAAAATGATGTCAAAGCTTTCCCCTACCCCCAGCATATCCTTCAGTAAATTGATATTGCTGTCAATGTCCGGTTTGATTTTGTTCTTGTCCGCCATGCAAAATCCCGCTCCGTTTCAATATTTCTTCCACTGCTTTATAGGTAATGGGGGCACCGCGGCGCAAATCATCCGCATGATCCATTTTCCCGATATCGCCCACCCCGATAATAACCGGGATGTTCAAATAATTCAACACATCCACCGTATCGCCGAACACTCTGGGAGAGCATCCCTTACTCTCCACTTGCCCGTTTTTGTTTACCGGCTTCTCTACTATTTTCCCCCGGTCATCGATACAGGCATCCGGCTCCACTCCCTGAATGCCGCTGGTATTCGAGGCAACAGCTATAGCGCCTAGCACATCCACCTCCGGATGGGATGCCACGTATTCGAGGGCGCTTTCCCCGCTGCCTTTACCGCGGCGGCCTTTGTCATCAAACATGACCAGGACAGGATCAAATGGAACGGTCTTTAATAATCGTATAATCTCCTCGCCGGATATGGGAGTCGGGTTGCCGCCTGATGCCGATATACAGCGCAACCCCAGCGAATCGGCAATATCTTCCACTACATTTTGCGCAACTTGATCGCCGTCAGTCACTAAAATGACTTTTACCTTTTCGGCCAAAGCTTTCATCCTTCCACCGCATGTTCACGGCGTCGATTTTTCATTTTCCCCTAATAAAGAACTGATTTTATTGGCCAATTTCTCACTATCCTGAATCACCTGCCGCAATTTCTGCAGGCTATTTTCCAATTCATTGGCCAGCTCATACTGTGTATCGGCCAGAAGCTGCGCAGCCGTCTGCATTGTCACCTGCTTTTTCAGGGCAGCAGGCTGAGATCCGGTATTGTTTCCCTGAGACTGAGACTGTTCCACACCCTGCTGAGACTGGTTCTGGGAACCGTAAATCTGCTGCAATAACTGCGTCAGCGCCTGGTTAGCCCCGGCGGTCTGAGTCTGAGGAGGCTGTGCTGCTTGGTGATTATCCTGGGACATAGACTGCTGCAAGAGCTGGGGCGTTGACTGTTGGTCATTCGATGCTTCCTGGCTGGACGCATTGTTTTCCTTGTCTTGTTGTAACGTATTAATTTGATTTTGGATATTCTGCAGGGCAAGTAAAATAGCATGATTCGCGTCAGTACTGAATGCCTGGTTCTGCTCGCCCTGCTGATTTTGGTTTTGTCCCGGCTGAAGAGATTGATTTCCAGCGCCATTCATACTGCGCATGTTGCGACGCTTGTCCATTCGGTTTTCCACCTCCTATTAAAAAAAGAAACTCCATAGACTGACTGCTAACGATAAAACCGCAAAACGTAAATGAATCACTGCAAAGGGATATTTCAGACTGGAAACCGGATTAACTAAATCCGCCGTTTTTTCCCACTCAGAGCCGCCGGCAATACCGGAGGCCAAATAGTTGGCTAATGGGCCGGACAGGGCAATAAGCAAACCCTTCAGGCCATGGGTCATATTATTCACGACCGAAGTGCTGAAAACACCGGCAACCACCATGGCCTCAATCTGACCATGAAAAAAGACAGTCACAATCAAACGGCCCAGCTCGTGGATTATAACGGCGAAACAAACATACAGAGGATAACGAAACCCTACCAGGCATGCCGTGAGCAGCAGTGCAATAAAATCTATCGTCAACATGCAACTACCCTTTCAAGACATAAGGAGAGTGCGCTCAGCACTCTCCTTATTGAAGTTTTAATGAACGTGAAAGGCGATTTTTACATTGGCTTTGTATTCGGTAATGCGGCTTTCACCAATATTGGCCGTAAAATTGGTAACCTCGACTCCGGCAATGTCATCGAGAGTTTTTCCGGCTTCCACCACCGCATTTTCTACCGCATCAGTCCAATTGTGACGGGAAGTGCCCACTAATTCAATTACTTTTACGACAGCCATACTGTTGCCTCCTTACTATAACTCAAGTATAAGCATAGTGTGCGCCGGAATAGAAATATCATACCTTTCCGGAACCCAGGCGTAAAAATCGTTTGGGCTTTCATTCCGGTATAACCAGACTGATTTAGAACGCACAGGGACTTTCTGAGGGCCTTCATCCCAGAAATACCAGGCTATGCCGCCGGTAGCCATCAGCAATAAAATCCCTAGGAGGATATACACTTTTTTTGTCAAATTCTCTCACCCCCCAGCTATAATCTTACCGATAGTTTTCCCTAATTTTAAAATAAACAGACCTCATTTTTAACCTGAGGTCTGTAATAATTCTTTAATCATTTTCAGGGCGTTTTTCTCGATACGGGATACCTGAACCTGAGACAAACCAATCATAGCGGCAATCTCGGCTTGGGTTTTGTCATGGAAAAATCGCAGATGGATTACCGCTTGTTCCCGTTGCGGTAATTGCGCCAATACTTCTCTCAGAGCAAAATTTTCAAAGTCAGCTTCCTGTCGATCGCTGTGCTTAATTTGGTCCAGCAGCAGAATAGGATCGCCATCATCACGATAAGTCTGCTCATATAAGGAGGCAGGATGCAGATTGGCTTCGGCAGCGGCAATCACCTCCTGAGCCGACAGAGATAACTCCGCGGCCACCTCAGTAACAGTGGGATCCCGGCCAAGAGCAGCCTGCAGTTTCTCTTCCGCCCGGTGCACCCGATAGGCAAGCTCTTTTAAGGAGCGGCTCACCTTCATCGGATTATCATCCCTGATATACCGCCGTATTTCACCAATGATCATGGGAACCGCATAGGTTGAGAATTTCACGCTATAGGTCAAATCAAACCGGTCGATGGCTTTAATTAACCCTATACAGCCGATTTGAAATAAGTCGTCCCATTCGTATCCCCGCCCTGTAAACCGGTGGACAATACTTCTGACCAAATTCATATTCGAGTTCAGGATTTGTTCTTTAGCCTGCTGATCGCCTGCCTGGGCCTGAGAAATCAACTCTTTTAACGCTTCATCTCCTAACATACATATCCCGCCTAATGAACCGGTTTGGCATCAAATTTTTTAATCATTCGTACCATTGTGCCCGAACCTACAGTCGACTTCACTTCCAGTTCATCCATAAACGACTCCATAAAGACAAAACCCAGACCCATACGTTCCGGCATGGATGAGTAGGCAGGCTGTCTGGCTAGATTCACATCAGCAATTCCGGCGCCCTGATCTGACACGACATACTCTATGTAATTGTCACAGAGTGTCATTATCATTTCGATCGTCCCTTTTGTTTCGGCATAGCCATGAATCACGGCATTAGAAACCGCCTCCGAGATGGCCACTTTGATTTCCTCAATATCCGAAAGAGTAAAATCAACCTGGCTGGAAAAAGCGGCAGCTGTAATTCTGGCAATTCCGACATTTTCACTGAGACTGTCAAAACTCATCTTCAGCTGGTTTTTCATCATGCTCAACCTCCCACTGCGGCTTCAAATGCATCCTTTTCGCCGGGATATACCTTCATAATCTTCGTAAGTCCGGAAAGAGCCAAGACTCGCTCCACCTGAGCCGGCAAATGAATCAGGATGGTTTCGCCGTTAGAAGCCTGAATTTTTTTATACCATCCCAGTATGGCCCCAACGCCTGAACTGTCAATGAAACTAACTCCCTTGAGGCTAAGAGCCAGATTTCTAACCTCGCTGGTCTCAATACTCTCGTCAATAACCTGCCGGAATTGTTCTACAGCATGTACGTCAAACTCGCCCTCAAGGCGTACTAGCAAATAATCTTTCCTGATGAGCGTGTTTATTTTCAACATGATCCCTCCAACTTTTTTGTTATATCATTCGCCGTAAGGAAATTTTTTCCTGCTAAAAAGGATGAAAATGAAAAAGTGGGCAGACAAAAAAAAAGCCTGCATTGCAGAACTCTTTTCTGGCGTAATAAAAAAGGGAGTAATCTCCCTTTTTGAAATAGCTTTTATTTCGTTACTTTAAACAACTCCAGGACATTATCGGTAAAAATCTTAGTAAAGCCGGCTTTAGCCACATCTTTTTCTGCTATCAAGTCTATTTTACCGACTATCTTGCCGTCTTGCAAAGCCAACATTTCACCGCACTTCTGGCCTTTCATAACCGGGGCGGTCAGCCATGTGCTGCAAGTGATTTTCTTTTCCATGTTTGTCTTTTTGCCTTTAGGTAAAATGACGGATAAAGATTCGGCAGCAACGACATTGATCGCTTTATCCATGCCTTTGCTGACTTTTATGCGCTGGATCGGGGCAAACTGTTCCACGATCGAATTAGCTGTGAAATTGGCAAATCCCCAGTCGAATAATTTCATGGTTTCCCGTAAATGGGATCTGGGTTCGGGTGTGGCGAAAACAGCAGCAATTAGCCGTAATCCATCCCGTTTGGCAGTTCCAACAAAACAATATTTAGCCTCTTCGGTCCAACCGGTTTTTAGCCCGTCAGCGCCGGGATACCACCAGAGCAGTTTATTGGTATTGACCAGCCAATTCTTGCCGTTTCTCAGCCAATGCTCCTTGATACCGACCAGTTCCATATACAATGGGTATCGAAGCGCTTCTCTGGCAATCAGCGCGGTATCGTAGGCGCTCATATAATGATCCGGAATGGGCAGCCCATTCACATTGGCAAAATGGGTATTTTGCAGGCCTAATTCTGTCGCCCTTAGATTCATGGCATCAACAGCTGCCTGCTGGTTGCCGTATATGTGTTCCATAATGGCCAGCGCAGCATCATTCGCACTGACTACCGCCACTGCGGTCATCATTTCCTTCACCGACATTTTTTCGCCGGGCTCCAGCCATATTTGAGAGCCTCCCTGCCGCCAAACCTGGTGCGATACGGCTACCTCGTCGGTGAGTTTTATCTTGCCCTGCTCCACTGCCTCAACAGCCAGCAATAAAGTCATGATTTTGGTAACACTGGCCGGAGGCAGCCTCTTATGCGCGTTTTTCTCAAATAAAATGGCGCCGTTAGCATCAAGAATAACTGCCGATTCGGCAGATGTGGCAATAGTTGCAGCGGTATTAGCGCCGGACCGGTCTTTGGCTTTGGGGGCTGCCAGAACAGTACTGCCTATACTACATACAACGGCAAAAATTATCAAGCAGGCTATCCAGGGGAATGAGAGTGAGTGTGAAAGCCGCATATTACATACGACACTCCTTTCTTTTCACTTTCGGCATATCTCTTTTTTAGATTAACCACCCGCAGCTAAACTTAGTCTGGAAAATAAACAGCAAAAAATTAAAGGCCGGGGTAAACCCGGCCAATGCAAGAACTTCAGTAAAAATATTAAATTTATGGGAATTTCAATTTTCTTTGAAAGCCGGAAGAAAACTCTGTCCATATTCTAATCCCGGCAAATGAAAAATTTCCGCTATAGTCGCCCCTATGTCAGCAAAGCTTGTCCGAATTCCTAAGTCCAAACCGGTTTCCCGTGCAGGGCTAAACGCCAGCAGGGGAACATATTCCCTGGTATGATCCGTGCCTGGCATAGTGGGATCGCAGCCATGGTCCGCCGTAATGATCAATAAGTCAGTAGACCTGATGGCGGGCAGGAGTAAGGCCAGATGACGGTCAAATTCCTCCAGCGCCTCAGCATAACCGGCAGCATCATTGCGATGCCCATAGAGGCTGTCAAAATCCACCAGATTCACCATAACCAACCCGCGGGAAGTCTCCGCCAGCACCGCGTGCAACCGGTTCATCCCGTCGGAGTTGGATACGGTCGGATATGAATCGGTGAGACCACGGTGGGCAAAAATGTCCCCGATCTTACCAACCCCCACCACGGTATAATGGTGCTCTTTCAGACTATCCAGCACGGTTTGACCCGGTTCCAGACTGAAATCATGCCGACCGGCAGTACGGGTAAAACGGCCCGGCTGTCCAACAAAGGGGCGGGCAATTACCCTTCCCACCGCATGAGGGCCGATGCATACCTTTTTCCGGGCAATGCGGCAGATATCATACAGCTCTTCCGGCGGGATAATCTCTTCATGGGCCGCAATCTGAAACACACTGTCGCCGGAAGTATAAACGATAGGATAGCCGGTCACCATATGCTCGGCGCCGAGTTCCTGGATAATCTCAGTCCCGGAAGCAGGCTTATTCCCCAATATTTTTTTCCCTGTGAAGCGCACAAAAGAATCAATCATTTCAGCCGGAAAACCCTGAGGGTACATAGGGAACGGGGAAAAAACCGGATAGCCGGCTATTTCCCAGTGTCCGCTGGTGGTATCTTTGCCTTTTGACAATTCCGCCATCTTGGCGTAACATGCCTTAGGCGAATTCACCCGCTTCACTCCCGGTATGGCCTCAATACAACCCAAGCCCAGACTCTCCAAAACAGGCAGCAGCAACCCTCCCCGGGCCTCCGCTATATGCACCAAGGTATTGGTCCCGCTGTCTCCATATAAGTGAGCATCCGGCGTAGCACCGATCCCTACACTGTCTAGAACGATCACGATGACTCTCGTAAACACTAAATGTCTCTCCTTCATGCTAAAACCTATGCGACATCATCTGCAGCAGGATACGTCGAGCGCCCGCCCGCAGGAGGCTGAAGTGACACAGACGGGCCTTTTTCAACGGCTCCCTTAGGCGCGGGGGTGGGTTTTATCGTATACCTCTTTTAGGTGATTTTTAGTAACATGGGTATAAATCTGGGTGGTAGATATATCGGCATGACCCAGCATTTCCTGGACCGACCGGAGATCCGCCCCATTTTCCAGCAGGTGAGTGGCAAAGGAATGGCGCAGAGTATGAGGTGTAATCTCTTTATGAATGTTGGCTTCCTGGGCATACTTCTTTATGATTTTCCAGAATCCCTGCCGGGTTAGCCGGTTGCCATGGTGATTGACAAACAATGAGGCTTCTTCATAGGTCCTGACTAGTTTTTGCCGTCCTTTAGCGACATAATCCTGAACGCATTTAGCGGCTATGGAGCCCAAAGGAACAATTCTTTCTTTAGAACCCTTCCCATAACACTTAATATAGCCCATTTCCAAATTTACATCAGAAATATTTAACGAAATTAATTCTGAAACGCGAATACCGGTGGCGTACAGCAGTTCCAGCATAGCCTTATCCCTCAGCCCCGCTGCCAGGGATACATTAGGCTGTTTTAAGAGCTCTTCCACTTCATGAATCGTAAGCACCTTCGGCAATTTTTTTTCCGCTTCGGAGATTCAAGGTGAGCGGCAGGATCCTTCTCCAGATACCGTTCCCGGACCAAATACTGATAAAATGATTTGATCGCGGCCAAATTGCGGGAAATGGTCGATACGGCTTTGCCTTTCGATTGCAGAGTATTCAAATATGTAAGGATGGTACTGCGATTTAAGTCTTTCATGAAATCAATTTGGCTATGCTGTAAGTAGGTTTGAAACTGACGCAAATCCCGGCCGTAGGACTCCAGTGTATTTTGCGCCAAACCCCGCTCAACCGCCAGATAATTAATAAATTCCGTAACATAATTATCCATTTTTACCCACCCTTTTTTTCGCGCTAAACTTTCCAGAAAGGATTTCCGTCAATTTAATGTATACATAAGTATTCTACATCAAGATGAACTTACCTGTTTTCCTGTCGAATTTTGTTTTGTTTTTTCTGGAAATTATCGCTGAATCCAACCTGTTACCATTCTTATTCAAATACTTTACATTTTATGATTATGATTTGCCTATTCTATAAAAAACCAGGCCACAATCAACTTCATAAAAACCGGTGACAAATAGACTTCAATGAAAGCCGTAAACCACAGCACCAACAGCATGAAAAAACACACGGCGGAATAGCCGATTGCCTCACTCAAAAAACTGGCGTGATCCCGCAGTTTTCTCCGGGCCAGCATCAGGGAAAAGGCTACCGAGGATACGCCGGTAATAATCACTGCCGGAACGGAAAGAAGGCTGTGAGGCAATACTGATACCAACGCAAAAATAAGTCCTTTGACAATATATTCGTTAATCAGGAACCCCACGGTAAAGCCAACGATAAATCCTCTGGTAAATATAATAAACAACACAATGGGAATCCCAATAATCGTAAAGCCCAGAATCCAGAGTATGCCGATCATCTTGGTGTAACTCCAGAGAACATTCCCCAGCATATCCTGGTGGTCCCATCCGCCGTTTTGTCCGATTAATCCCTGAAACAAAACCTGCAGATACCCGACTAACTCAGTCTTTTGCTCATTAGGCAAGGTTTTAACCGCTAAAGCGCCAATAACTACCCCGCTGACAAAAATCAAAATCATAAAAAAATAAGAAACGATATTGGAGCGAAGATGTCCACTGAGACCGTAACGTATATGATCCAGCATGTGCTTTCCTCCCTAGCATACTTACGTATACTTGGTAAAATGTATGCAGCCCATGCCGGTTTAGACCAGTTCGTCTAAAATTTATTCACTCTATGTCCTATTCCATCCAGGGATATTTTGTATATGGCGTAAGCTCAAAGATCGGATGATCCGTCTTCACCTGTCCGGCCAGCCATGTGGGGACAACCAACCACTTAACCGGCAGCATCATTTGCCGGGCTGCTTCTTCCACCAGCTTCAAACCCTGCTCCACATGG
This sequence comes from Acetonema longum DSM 6540, assembly GCF_000219125.1. NCBI lineage: Bacteria > Bacillati > Bacillota > Negativicutes > Acetonemataceae > Acetonema > Acetonema longum. The sequence continues at coordinate 27,259 of NZ_AFGF01000102.1, read as the reverse complement.
GCTAACTTAGTCTCATCAGCCAGGTTAGTGTTGGACACAAGACCTGAAATCTGAATACGGGCTACTTTTTCAATTTTTGTTCTAACTTCCCGAATGCCCTCTATCGTACTGGTAAAGGGACGCAGCGCATTCACCACCAAAAAAGCCTGATAGGTGACTTCCGCCAGCTTTTGATGGATTTGCCCCAGAGAAATAGCGGATTCGCCGCCCCCTACATCCATGACTACCTGATAGGTTGGATCATACAGAATCCGTGTCAGATCCTGGGGCAAAATCGGCAAATCAGTGTGGGCCAGACGCTTTTCCGGCGCAACGACAAAGACTCCTTTTTGTTCCAGCAGACTCTGGTTTTCCCTGGTGCGAAAATAAGGTTTCACCAGATCATAATCTACAATGGCGGTTTTATGCCCGTTTTGCGCCAGATACAGCGCATAGTTTACGGCTAGCTCAGTTTTTCCGCTGCCAAATTCTCCAACAAAAATCGTAACTCGCTCCGGAGCCATAGAAACACCTTCTTCTGTCGATATATTTTATAGAATATTCCGTTTAGACGCTAAAAATCCTGCCATCGACAGGATTGCTCCGCTGCCGTTTTTCAAAGCAAGAAAAAGCCTGCCTGTCGAGCTTTTTCTGTTTAAATAATAAAGCTCTCTGCTAAACGACCAGAGAGCTTTATTATTTTACCTCGAAAAACAATCTCTTTTACGCCCGCATTTCCATCCGCAGTTTATCAGCGATCATGGCCATGAATTCTGAATTGGTGGGTTTGCCCTTCTCCAATTTCACAGTATAGCCGAAGATTTTATTGATCATTTCCATATTGCCGCGGCTCCAGGCCACTTCGATGGCATGACGGATAGCCCGTTCAACCCGGCTGGGAGTGGTAGAATACTTTTCGGCAATCATCGGATATAAAATCTTAGTCACCGCGCCTAAAAGCTCAATTTCGGTCACAATCATCATAATCGCGTCTCTAAGGTATTGATAACCTTTGATATGAGCCGGAATGCCTATTTCGCGAATAATACTGGTCACTTCAACATCAATCGGACGGGCTTTGATAGCTTGGGCTACATTGGGCCGGCTGGAAGTAATCGCGCCGGCCAGTTGACGCACCCGACTGATTAAGATTTCCATGTTGAAAGGTTTGAGGATGTAATAATCCGCTCCCAGTTCCACTACCCGCTGGGTAACGCTTTCCTGACCCAGTGCCGTTAACACGATGATTTTAGGACGTTTTTCCATCGAAGCGTTGATGCGTTCCAAAACTCCTATTCCGTCTAAGTGAGGCATAATTATATCGAGGATGATTACATCAGGCTTCTTTTCACTGAGGATAGATAAAATCTCTTCGCCGTTATAAGCTACACCTACCAGATCAATATCCGCCTGTTGAGTCAGGAATTCCTGCATGATATCCGCAAATTCCCGGTTATCGTCTGCGACAGCGACTTTGATTTTCTCTCTAATCACGCCATATACCCTCCCCGTTTATCTTATGTAAGTATGATTCGACAAGGAGCAGTAACTTCCTTCCTGGCATGGTAAAAAAATACAATTATTTTTTTGTTATTTATCAACATTTATCGACATTTATTTTAAATGAAACAGCGAGAAAACGAAAATAGTTTTCTCGCTGTGTGAGAGGTTTTTTTAGGAATTAAGCCGCTTTCCATAAGCATCCAATCCATGAAGCAGCCATACCCTTTAGTAGGATCGTGCACAAAAACATGGGTTACGGCTCCGACAATTTTCCCGTCCTGGATAATAGGGCTGCCACTCATACCCTGGACGATGCCGCCTGTTTTTTGCAATAACCGCTCGTCAGTAACCTTAATGACCAGACCTTTTGCTTCCGGCGCCTCCTGCAAATTGATCTTCTCTATTTCAATTTTGAAAGGCTCTATGGTTTGCCCGTCCACCACAGTGAGCATTTCCGCCGGTCCCAATTGGATCTGACTCATGGATGCCACAGGAATGGCATTCTGATACACGTTATTGCTGACGGGCTCCACCAACTGCCCGAAAATGCCGAAGGCCGTATTTTTTTCGATATTGCCGATGGTCTGGTCCTCTTCAATAAACATGCCGATCTTTTCACCGGGGTGTCCTCTGCGCCCCAATTGAATCCCGGAAACAGTCGCTATGACGATTTTTCCCTGCTGACAATCAATGGGCTGATTCGTGTCATTATCGGTGATTACATGCCCCAAAGCGCCGTACGTGTAAGTGCTCGGTTCATAAAAGGTTAAAGTTCCCACACCGGCGGCGCTGTCTCTGACATATAGCCCGATGCGATGTCGTTTCGTATCTTCGCAATACTGGGGTGTTATGTTAAAGTGCAAGCGTTGCTCCCCTCGTTTTATCAGTAAAGCCACCTGTTCCCCTTTTTGTCCTGCCTTGTCGATGATTTCAGCCACCTGAGAATCATTTTGCACCGGCACTCCATTCATGCTTAAAATACTGTCGCCAATCAGTATGCCGGTTTCTTTGGCCGGAACCTTCAGTCCGCTTGTTGTCTTAACCGGTGAAATTCCTACAACAAGCACGCCTTGAGAATGCAGCACCACGCCAATCGATTGTCCTCCGGGGGATAATTTTATGGAAGGCAATACGTTGACTTCTACGGTTCGCAGCGGTATGATCCCCAATAACTTGAACTCCACATTCGCTGTTCCACGCTTCATTGGCTCCAGTGTCACCGGTTGGGAAAGACTATTTAAAAGTCCGTCTGCCGAAAATCGGGGATTCGATTTTAACTGAACCACCTGTTCCAAGTCCCGGGGAACGGCTACTGTCAAAGGAAAACTGACTGTGAAAATAGCTGTCTCGCCTTCGATGATTCTCAATGTGGGCGGAATATTATAGATACTCGTAAATTGCGGCGAAAAACAAAATGTAACAAGCAGCAGTATCATGCCTATTCCAATCAAAGACCGTCGTTTTATTGCCATAACGCCTTGATCACTCCTCATTACATTTTTACCCATTTTATGCATTTTTAATTTCGCCGGGACTGATTGCAAACAGAGTCACAAAAATAGAAATTCCCGATTCAAATCGGGATTATTCCGGATTATAATGCAAAGATTGACTCGGCAGCTTATTATCGCCACTTTTCTTATTAAAACAGGCGAAAGCTTACGCTTTCGCCTGTTTTAATAAGAAATCCTTTTTTTCTCTGGCTTTATCCAATATTTGTCTCGCATTATCCAGCGACACTGTTGTCACATTATCACCTGAGGTCATGCGAGACAATTCCAAAACTCTTTCATCCTCGGCCAAAATTTTGATGATGGTACAGGTCTCTTCTCCCTGTTCCTGCTTTTCCACAAAAATGTGTTGATCCGCCATGCAGGCGATCTGCGCCGAATGGGTAATGCACAAAACCTGCTTGTCAACGGCCACCAGCGCAATTTTTTCGCCTACCATTTGGGCGGTGAGACCGCCTATCCCGGCATCCACTTCATCAAAGATCATCGTGCCCACCCGGTCCCGCCGAGCGCCAACCGCTTTGAAGGCCAGGGCGACCCGGGAAAGTTCCCCGCCGGAGGCTACTTTGCTCAAAGGTTTGGGGTCCTCTCCTTTATTGGCGGAGAATAAGAACCGCACTTCATTTTGTCCATGGAACGTATACTGATCCTGTTTCGTAACTTGTACAATAAATACCGCATTAGGCATACCTAGTTGGGTCAGATGGCCGGTAACCAGCCGGGCCATCTCCTGAGCTGCCTGACGCCGAAGTTCATCCAGGCCGGCAGAGCGCTGAGACAGCACCGCTTCCAATTCTCGTTGTCTCGTTTCCAGTTGCAGCCGGCGCTGATCAAAATCTTCCACCGCAGCCAGTTCAGTCCGGGCCTGCTCACAGCTGGCCAGTATGTCATCAATGGAAGCCCCGTATTTTCGCTTTAAGGTGGCAATCTGATTGGATCTTTCCTGCAGTGTATTCAGCCGGTTGGGTTCAAAATCCATTTTATCATTATAATCGCGCAAGCCTGAGGCAACCTCTTCTAACTGATATAAGCAGTCTCGAATGACACTGGTTTTTTCCTCAAGAGCCGGGTCATAACGGCCAGCGCCGTCTAATTCCCGTTTGATCTCGGACATTTCGGCAATGATGCCGCCGGCGCCCTTGATTCCCTGAGCCAAAATAGCATAGGAACGCAGGGTCGCGTTGGCTATTTTCTCCCGGTTAGCCAGAATCCTGATTTCCTGATCCAGCTGTTCATCTTCACCCGTTTTAAGAGCGGCTTTGGAAATCTCATCCACCTGCCAGCGGAGCATCTCCGAACGCTGAGCCGCATCTTTTACCTGCTGCATGAGAACGCTAAGCTCCGCTCTAACCTGTACCCAGTCATGATAAACCGTTTTATAGGCATTTAGACTTTTGATAATATCATCCTGAAAATGGTCCAGTATCGATAAATGGGATTCCGGACGAAGCAGGGACTGATTTTCATGCTGGCCGTGCATATCTACTAACTGATCGCCGATCTGCTTTAAAACAGCAATAGGAACCTGACAGCCGTTAATCACCACCGTATTTTTACCGTTGCGGTTGAGACGGCGGTTAATGATCAGGCCATTATCTTCCAAAGGAATTCCTTGCTCTTCCAACAAAGGATAAAGATGCGAATGTTGCGTTACTTCAAATACTGCCTCAACCCGGAAATATTCACAATTTCTTCTGATGGATTCAACCGATGCCCGGTCTCCCAGAATCGTACTCAAAGCGTCAATCAAAATCGATTTGCCGGCGCCGGTTTCACCGGTCAGCACATTGAGTCCTGCGGCAAATTCAATGTTAGCATGATCAATTAAGGCAAAATTGCTTACTGACAGCGATTTCAGCATACAAATCATCCCCCGAACCGCTATAATAAATTGTTGAATTTATCCAGTACCGCCGGCACTGCCGCCGCCGGTTTCACCACCACCATAATGGCATCGTCGCCTGCCACCGTCCCGATAACTTCCGGCCACTTTACATTATCAATGGTATAAGCTACTGCCTGGGCCAACCCCGGTAAAGTTTTCAAAACGATAATGTTTTCGCTGAAATTAATGGTAACCACTGAGTCCTGAAATACTTTTTCCATGCGGGACGGTGATATCAAAATATTAGGTTCCTGCGGAAAGGCGTAACGATACCGACCATCGCCAATGGGAACTTTAATGAGCATCAGTTCTTTAATATCTCGTGAGACCGTGGCCTGAGTCACATCAATGCCTTCACGGCGCAAGGCGTCGGCCAGATCTTCCTGGGTTTCAATCACTGCATTTTCAATAATGTCTTTAATTCTAGCATGCCGCAGAGCTTTCAAATCAATCCCTCCTTATTCTCTCTATCACGTATAACATCGGCGGGTTATTCATCTGATTGAGCATCTGCCAGCCAGCTACCGCAAAATCTTTTTGCGGTAAAGATTGCAAAAAGGCGTGAACGGCTTTTTGCTCTTCCAGACCTGGTTCATGTCCGGTGTAAGCAACAATGGCGACTAACCCCGACTGATTTAATTGATGCATCAGGCGGTCAAGGGATAAAACGGTAGATTCAGGCGCAGTAGTAATTCCATGATCGCTTCCGGGCAGATATCCCAGATTGTATACTGCCGCATCAATCGGTTGGTGAATGTGTTCCGACAGATTAACATGACTATCCCATATAAAGCGGACTTTGTGAAAAAATCCAGCTTGCCGCAAATGTGTTTCAGCAGAGGCAAGAGCCGTCTGTTGTATATCAAAAGCCCAGATCACCGCATCCGGCGGGGTATTTTGGGCTAAGAACAGTGTATCTTTGCCATTGCCGGCAGTTGCATCAAGAATAACCGAAGCATCTTTTAGCTTAGGCAGCAAGATTTGCCGGGCCATTTGCAATGCATTGGCAACATTCATCCCTCTATATCCCCCCGGCGTAATTTCCGCTGCAGCGTCTGATAAAAACTGCGGTCGTTAAACCGGACAAACTTGGCTTTAAACGGTGATTTCCCGACAGTGATCACATCTTCAGGCCAAAGTTCACAGGCCAGCTGCCCGTCTATCGTCAGAGTAATGTCGTGCTGTGAAGGCGCCATGTCTACCTGAACGGTTTCATCCGCCGTAATCAGCAGCGAGCGGGAGTACAGAGTATGGGGACAAATCGGTGTAATCAGGATGGCTTCCAGCCCCGAATTGACAATAGGGCCACCGGCGGAAAGGGAATACCCGGTTGATCCGGTTGGCGTTGCAATAATCAGACCGTCGGCCGGATAGCGGGCTACTAATTCATGGTTTATAGCTACGTTTAAGCGGATTAAACGGGAGATCCTCCCATGAGTGATCACTACATCGTTCAAGGCGGTAGTAACCTGCCTGATTTTGCCGTCAGACAAAACCGAAGCCTCTAACATTAACCGCTCTTCAATCCAATAGTCGCCCTGCAGAATTCTATCCAAAGCAGCAAGAGTCTCGGAAAGTTCAATCGTCGTTAAAAAGCCCAGATGCCCCATATTAATGCCGCATACAGGTATTCCGACAGCAGCTAAGTCCCGGGCCACATGCAAGATGGTTCCATCGCCTCCCAAGGTAATGCCGATGCCGATTGCCTGTTTTATATCAGCCCAACTGCCGGCATATTCGGCCATGCCTAAACGATCTGCACTTTCCTCAGGCAAAAAAAACTCTATCTTCTTTTCCTTCAGGTGAGCAATGATTTGGGCAAGAACTTTCTCTACCCCAGGTTTACCAGTATTGGGAAACAAACCAATCCGCACGCTGCTCCTCCTCATCAAGACGAAAGTTCTTCACCGGCAGATGCCACAATCCGCGCGATACAAGCCGAATCCACCTGATCCTGCCCTGATTGCAGCAAATAGACTAAATACTCAATATTGCCTTCCGGGCCCTTAACAGGGGAAAAGGTGAGACCCTGGGGAAGAAGACTTTCCTGCCGGGCAAAATCAACGATGGTCTGAATCACGTCTATATGTACCTCAGGGTCTCGTACGACGCCTTTTTTCCCTACCTTTTCTTTACCGGCCTCAAACTGCGGTTTAATCAGGGCGATGATACAACCATTTTCTTTTAATAAATTTTTGGCCACCGGCAATACTTTGCGCAGGGAAATAAAGGCAACATCAATGGAAATAAAATCTGCCGCCTCGCCAATATCGGCAAGGGTGACCGTACGAATATTGGTACGTTCCATATTGATAACCCTGGGATCGGTGCGAAGGCTCCAGGCCAGTTGGCCGTATCCTACATCAATCGCATGTACCCGCTTTGCGCCGTTTTTTAGGGCACAATCAGTAAAGCCGCCGGTGGATGCGCCGATATCGATCATCGTTTTATCGTTTAAATCAACATCAAACACTTGCAGAGCTTTTGCCAGTTTGAGACCACCGCGGCTCACATAGCCGATACTATCGCCGGCCACCCGGATCAAGGCATCTGAAGCGATCATAGCGCCTGCTTTTTCTACTTTTTTATCATTTACAAATACCAGACCGGCCATTACGTAGGCCTTGCCCCTCTCGCGGCTGGGGGCCAGCCCCCGCTCCACAAGAAGAATATCCAATCTTTCTTTTTTCACCGGCCTGTTTTCTTTCTCTTCCATGCTTTCTATGCTTTCTGTCTCGTTTATGGTCATTTAGCGCCAAACTCCTGCCAGAACCGCTCCACCTGGAGGGCTATGCCCTCAGGATTCAGCCCGTACTTGGCCAGCAGCTCATCCCGTTTCCCATGTTCGATAAATCGGGAAGGCAGCCCCAGCCTAAACAGCTTGACCCCGTACCAATGCCGGTCACTAACATATTCCGCAACCGCAGCGCCAAATCCTCCCGCTAAAACATTATCCTCGATGGTAACCAGGAAACCGACCTTTCGGGCCAGACTTTGCAAAAGGGCCTGATCCAGCGGCTGAACAAAACGGGCATTCACCACGCCGGCGCTAATCCCCTGGCGGCTTAGAATATCACTGGCCTGTTCCGCGGCCCCGACCATGGAACCGATAGCCACCAGCGCCAGGTCTTTTCCTTCCTTCAGGATTTCAGCCTTGCCGATATCGACAGTCCGGCAAGGCTCCAAAGTTGTTCCCCGCCCGCTGCCGCGAGGGTAACGAATGGCTGTCGGAGAATCGGACTTTATAGCTGTATACAGCATATGCCGCAACTCATTTTCATCCCGGGGCGCCATAACCGTTAAATTCGGCACAGTCCGCAAATAGGATAAATCAAATACCCCCTGATGGGTCGCCCCATCCTCGCCTACTATGCCGGCTCGGTCCAAACACAGCACCACCGGCAGGTTCTGCAGGCAAATGTCATGGATAATCTGATCATAAGCCCGCTGCATAAAGGTAGAATAGATGGCCACAACCGGTTTCATCCCCTGGGAAGCCATGGCGGCCGCCAGCGTTACGGCGTGAGGCTCGGCAATTCCCACATCAAAAAAGCGCTGGGGAAATTTTTGCGCAAAGCTCTTTAATCCCGTGCCCTCAGACATGGCGGCGGTAATCGCCACAATGCGCGGGTCCTGACCGGCTACTTCCAGCATAGCTTGACCAAAGACAGATGTATAGGTGGGCGCAGTATTGCTGTTTTTTATGATTTCGCCTGTATCCACGCAAAAAGGGCCCGTTCCGTGGAATTTATCGGCATTGGATTCTGCCGGGCCATATCCCCTGCCTTTTTGAGTGATGACATGGACCAGCACAGGCCCTTCTATGGCCTTAGCTGCCTGAAAGGTCTCGCATAATTTGGCGACATTGTGGCCATCAATCGGTCCGATATAAGTAAATCCCAGGTCTTCAAAAATCATGCCGGGAACCAAGAAATATTTCAAGCTGTCTTTCGCCCGTTCCAGGGTTTTGGCCACACTGTCGCCAATGGCTGGAATCCGGCGCAAAACATACTCTATGTCCCGCTTCATTCGCGAATAGGCAGGGTCAGATCTAAGCTTAGTCAGATAATCGGACATGGCGCCCACATTTTTTGCAATAGACATTTCATTATCATTTAATACCACAATCAGCTTAGTGCCTGACTGCCCGGCATGATTCAAAGCCTCAAAGGCCTGACCGCCGGTAAGAGAGCCGTCACCGATGACAGCTAATACCTGATACTGTTCCTGTTTAATATCTCGTGCCAAAGCAATGCCTAAGGCAGCAGAAATGGAAGTGCTGGAATGGCCAACGCCAAAGGCATCATGTTCACTTTCGCTCCGTTTCGGGAAGCCGCTGAGCCCCCCCAGCGTACGCAGCGTGTTGAATTGCTGACGGCGGCCGGTCAGAATTTTATGAACATAGGCCTGGTGTCCCACATCCCAGACAATTTTATCCCTGGGACTGTCGAATACCCGGTGAAGCGCCAAAGTAAGCTCCACGACTCCTAAATTAGGCGCCAAATGCCCTCCGGTTTTGGCGACAGTATGTATAATCAATTGCCGTATTTCGTCAGCAAGCCGCTCTGTTTCCACAGCCGACAATTTTTTTAAATCCTGCGGTTGATCAACTTTTTCCAGTATAGAATACACGCGTCTTTCCTCGCTTTCACCAGAAAAACACCATTTTATTTATTATAACATATCCGGCTGTTTGTTATCAGAATAAGGTTTGACAGCAGTCTCTCCCAGCTGTTAATTATTGCGGGAAAGGAGATATTTAGCCAGATCGCGCAGTATATCCGCTTCCGGCCCGAAGAATTTCAGAGTATTCAGGGCGCCGTCCACAGCTTCGCCGGCTATGCTCTTGGCTTTGTCCACAGAATAAAGAGAAACATAAGTGGCTTTTTGATTTTTACTGTCACTGCCCACCGGTTTGCCAAGCTCGGCTTGATTGCCGGTTACATCCAGAATATCATCGGTAATCTGGAAAGCCAGGCCGAAATAGTCGGAGTATTGAGTCAGGTCCTGAAGTTGCTCCTCCCCTGCCCCGGCCAGCATGGCGCCGGCCCTGATAGAAGCCTTAAACAGCGCGCCGGTTTTTGCCTTATGCAGATACTCAATTTCCTGCAAACCGATTTGTTTTCCTTCGGAAAAAAGATCCATGGCCTGTCCCCCTACCATGCCCAGAGGGCCGACAGCAGCGGCAATTTCGGCGATGACCCGCAGCAATACATCAGAAAGCACGTCCGGCTGACGCCCCATGACTTCAAAGGCGTAAGTCAGCAAGGCGTCGCCTGCTAATATGGCCATAGCCTCACCATACACTTTATGATTGGTCGGCTTTCCCCGTCGATAGTCATCATCATCCATAGCCGGCAGGTCGTCATGAATCAAGGAATAGGTATGTATCATTTCCAGCCCGGCCGCCACATGAGTGTATTCTTCCCCCCTGCCATTGACTGCATCGGCGGCGGCCATGAGCAAAACAGGCCGCATCCGCTTGCCGCCGGCAAAAACACTGTAGCGCATGGCCTCAAGAATGACCGGAGGATATTGGCCCTGTTTGGGCAGTAAGAGTTCCAGTTTATGATCAATGCAAGCGACTTTTTGCCGGCAGTACTCTTTTAACGTGTCAGTCATTCCATATCCTCCTGTAGTGCAAGCGGTTTTTTTATAATAGCTCCATTCAGTTCCTGGATGACTTTATCCATCTGCCGCTCAGCGTCATCCAATTGTTTAAAACAAAACCGGGACAAGGCAACCCCTTCCTGAAAACAAGTCAAAGCCTCATTTAAAGGCAAATCGCCTTTTTCTAATTGTTTTACAATGGATTCTAACTGAGTTACCGCTTCTTCAAAGCTGCAATCTGTCTTTTTCGCCCTGCTCATAGTATCACCTCATCCGACTTTGTCTTAATCTCAGCCTGTAATTTACCGTCCTGCAGGATAATTTCCACAGCGTCGCCGGAATTAACAGACTGTACGGAGGCAACCGGCTTTAACTCACTGCCGCTGCACTTGCGAATAATGCCGTATCCTCTGGATAGCACCGCCAAAGGACTAAGGGCATGGAGTTTTTCCGCCGCTATGGCCAGGGTCCGCTTTTTCTCCCCCGTTGCCTCTCTATAGGCTGATAACAGCCGCTGTAACTCGAGATCAACCACCTGCCGCCTGCCGGCAATCGTGCACTCCCGGGGCTGCTGCAGCGCCCGGCTGGCAAAGAGCTGTTCCAGCCTCTGCCGGCGGCGGCCAGTCAGATTCCCCATACCCAATTCCAGGCGTTGGGTTAAGGTACCCATATACTTAAACAACTCTCGGATGTCCGGCACAACGATTTCAGCTGCCTGGGAAGGTGTCGCCGCCCGCCTGTCCGCCGCAAAATCAGCCAAAGTAAAGTCTGTCTGATGCCCCACTGCCGACACCACCGGAATCTGGGAGGCGGCAATCGCCCGCGCTACCTGCTCATCATTAAAGGGCCACAATTCTTCCAGAGAACCGCCGCCGCGGCCTACAATCAAAACATCCGCCTCTTGAAGTTCATTCATAATTTTAAGAGCCCGCACGATTTGCGGCGGCGCTTCCGCACCCTGAACCTGGACCGGATACAATAAAATAGAAATTCCCGGGTGGCGTCGTTTGGCTACGGTGATAATATCCCGAATGACAGCTCCGGTAGGCGAAGTTATCACTCCGATGCTTTTGGGCAAGAAAGGCAGAGGTCTTTTTCTCGCTTCATCGAACAAACCTTCCTTGCTGAGTTTGTCCTTCAGTTGAGCAAAAGCCAGACTCAGTTCGCCGACTCCTTCCGGCAGCAACTGTTCAGCATAAAGCTGGTACTGTCCGTCCCGTTCAAAAACAGAAACATAGCCGCCGATAACTACTTTCAGTCCATCCCGCAATTCGAACTTAATGTTTTGGGCTTTGCTCCGAAACATCACGACCCGGATGACTGCTTCGCTATCTTTGAGGGTAAGGTAACAGTGTCCGGAATAGTGCCGTTTAAAATTGGATATTTCACCGCGCACAAAAACCGAAGCAAAGCGCCGGTCGGCATCGAACATTCTTTTGATAAACCGGGTTAATTCACTAACCGTTATTATTTCCATGCTTATTCATCCTTCCAGCTGTAAGGCTGGCTTTTTCAAGCTACTCTAATCATATACCAAGACGAAAAAAAAAGACAGACAAAATGTCTGAGAATAGGATATTAAAACCTATATCCGCCATATTTCCGGACAAGATAACCGCAAGCCGCCCCCAAGACGAACCAGAAAAAGTGCCCCGGAGTAATCACATATCCAATAATTGCGCCAAGGATGGCTCCACCCAGGATATAAGTCAGCATACGCCCCACCTCCGCCGTTGTCTGATATATCATATGCAACGACAGAAGGCCGTGTTAATGCCGCAAAGCAAAAAAAGCCGCTCCTACCGCATTGTCAGGACTATACTCTTTTGCCGGAAAATAGGTCTTGATCCCGGCTTGAGACAACTGCGCCGCCACATGCAGGCGGATATAGCGATTTGACATAACGCCGCCAACCCATAGTACCTCGCTGAGCCCAGCCGTCTCTGCCGCCCGCTGAGCTGCAAGGGAAAGCGATTCGGCAATACAGTGCTCTACGCCCCGGGCAATTGCCTCCGGCCGGCACCCCTTCTGAATAAGGCGCAGGACATGGCTTTCCGGTCCGGAAAAGCTGATATTGTTCTTAATGACAGCAGTGGGGACAAGCTCCGGACTTTCGCATGCCGCAGCCAATTTTTCCAAATGAGGCCCGGCAGGAAAGGACAATCCCAGCGCGACCCCGATCCGGTCAATAAACTGCCCGGCATGCAAATCCAAACTTTCTCCCAGTGGCTCAATCTGAAAACCGGGCCCAGCCGTTGAGGCCAGAACCGCTTCAGTGGTACCGCCGGAGACATGTATGGCTAAAAATCGCGGCGAATCAGGCCCTTGCGCCGACCAGATCCCGGCCAAAATGTGGTTTTCCTGATGACTGAAACGGTAAACCGGCGTTTCATACAACGCCGCCAAAGTCATGGCGCAACTCTCCCCTGCCAGAAAAGCCGGCATATAGGAATCCTCAACCGGTCTGGGACAGGCAGTCACACCGATTGCCGCCGGTCGAACCGAGACCGGCAGACTTTCTTTCAACTGAGAGAATACTTGCGGTAAGTTGCGAACATGCTGAAAAACCATTTCCGACTGAGCCAGTCCCCTGCCGCCGGGCTTTACCCGCAGAGGAATCCTCACGTCCGCCAACAGGTTGCCCTGCTTGTCCAGAATAGCGCCGGAAGTGGTGTAACAGCTGGTATCAATACCGATAAAGCCGGCAATTTTATCAGCCATAGGATCAGGTTGCCGCTTTTTTGGCCAGGGAGCCCAGTATGCCGTTAACAAAACGGCCTGAATCTTCGGTGCCAAAAGACTTTGCTAATTCAACCGCTTCATTGATGACCACATTGGGCGGCAAAGGGCTCTTGCCAAAGTTCATTTCATAGATCGCCAAGCGGGTAATATTGCGATCCACTCCGGCCATACGCTCCAGTTTCCAGTCCGGCGAATTGCCGGCAATAATCCGGTCAATTTCCGGCAAATGATTTTTTGTTCCCTGAACCAGCTCATGGGCGTAAGTTCTGGTAGTATCCGCCACATGCTCATATTCGGTGCATGCCGCGTCCAGCGCCGCATTTGGGTCAGCGTCGGTGTTATAATCCATCTGAAACATTGTCTGTAGTGCGATTTCCCGTGCCTTTCTCCGGCTCATAATTCCCCTCTTTTCTATCTGTACCCAGGCGGCAGCAATTTATCCAATATGTCGGCAATATCCTCTTTCTCATCAATTCTCTTTCCGATGACATATCCGACAATGACACAAAAAAGAAGAAATAATGTCTGGAAAAAGCCCAGCCACAGGATAAACATTCCCAGCAGAAATCCCAGTAGACCCCCCACCAGTTTCCCACTGTGATACTTCCACAGTTCCTGAAACAATCTCTGGTCCACCTGTTATCCCCCTATTCTACTCTATGTCTTGAGCGAAAATCATTGGAAATATTTTTGACAATGATTCTGATATCAACAGTATCTACCCCTACGGTATTTTTAATCGCATCATAGATTTGCTGCTGCATTTCGTGGGTTACTGCCGGAATATTGCTGTCCGGGCTAACCACCGCCTTGACATCCACTTCCAGTCCCTGTTTGCCGTATCCTACCGTAACGTTAACGTTACGAATTCCCCGGATGCGACGCGCCGTTTTCTCCACCAGGTTTTCAATGGAGTAAATCGAAATATGGACATCGCCCAGATCTGTATGATGCAGGATGGCATGTCTGGATCGCTGTGAACGAACACCGGCCAGCAGCAACCGTACGCTCACTAAAAAGAACACTGCTCCCATCAGGCCGGTTTCCCAATGTCCATAGATCTGGTCAACGCTTGTCCATACCCATTGCAAAGGAATAAGGCGTAATGACAGTAGAATTACGCCCAGGGATAAGACTGTTAAAAGAAATGTATAAATCGTCAAAATGATCCGGTCTAAGATGCCCATCGCCAGCTGTTACCCCTTTCTAACGTACGCGGATATCTTCTTCTCTTCCGTCCTGAATAAAGCCTACGCCTTGCACATGGATATTCACTTCCACCACATCCAGCCCTGTCATGGATTCAATCGCTCGTTTTACATTTTCCTGCACGCGCAGAGCCACGTCAGGGATGCGAACGCCATATTCAACGATAATAAATAAATCGACCGCGGCTTCCCTTTCCCCTACCTCTACTTTCACTCCCTTAGACAGATTTTTTTTGCCCAGCATTTCGGCGATTCCACCCACCAAGCCGGCGCTCATTCCGGCCACTCCGGTTACTTCCATAGCCGCCAATCCGGCAATGATGCCAACTACTTCATCAGCTATCCGTATCGAACCAACATCATTATGTTCGGTTTTTTCCACGCGTTCACGTTTTTCCACCGGCTAACCTCCTTATTTCGGATAAATTGCCCTCAATCCAGGACAGCACAGCCTGTATATGGCTTTTATATTATATCAAAGTTTTTCCATTCTTACAAATATCCATCCTAATCCCGGTATCCGAGCCTCAATTAGACGATATGAAAAATTGGAAGAAAAAAGCCTTAAAGCTTTAAGGCTTGGCGCTGATCGTAATATCCTCAGATTTTACGCCGGTCACACGCCTGATGACATCGGCCACTTGCAGTACATCTTCCCGGGAAAAGGATGCGGTTTTGATAACAGCATTGACGGAGTTGTCCTGGACTAAAACTAAAGCATCCTGGAACCCCCGAGCCTTAATCATATTTTCCATCTCATATTCCCGCTGCTTTTCTAATACCAGTTTCATGATCGCATCCTGCGCCTTTTGCTTTGCATCTTCATTTTGAGCTGTTTTCATCATATCCTTCAAAAGATCAAATCGCTCGCTGCGGATCTTATCCCTTTCCAAACGATACTCGGTAAAAAAATCAGGTATGGCGATAACAGCTTGTTCGGTGACAATGGGTTTAGTCACTTCCATGGCATTGGTACGGTCCACTTTGGATGGGAGCCGATTCTGATAAGACGTCACTAACTGAAACAGCAAAATACCCAGTACCACTATACCTATTGCAATCAGCGCCATTCGGATCTTTTTCAGGGCAATAACCAGCATCACGCGACTCACCCTCACTTTCTTTGTGGTAAAACTGTTATTTTATAGGACGGAATCCCCAGACTGGCTTCCACTGCCCGGGTCAAATTGGCCTTAACATAGGAATCGCCGGCACCTTCAGCAATCACCAGCACACCACGGATCACCGGCTTTGTTTCCCGGACCATCACCGGCCGGTCTATACCATTCTCCCTGCTGACCAGAATATTTTCCGTTTCTTTGCTTTCAGTGGTAGATCGAATGCCGCCGGCATTGTCTTTTTCCTGCACTATTTTAGTCTCTTTGACCACATTTTTAGCATATTCCTGCATATTGCCGCTTTCCAGAGTAACGTTCACGGCTACAGCTCCCGCCCCTCTGACTTGGGACAATAAATTGGCCAGCTTGACCTCAAGTCCTTCTTCAAAACCGCGGGATACAGATGCAGGCGCCTGTCCGCCAGGCTTAACCTCCTGTCCGGCGGGCGCCGGCTGCATAACCGCCGGAAATATCCCTCCCAGCAACATCAGAACCACTCCCAGAATGCCCAAGGCGATCAGTTTAAAATTCCATACACCGGCCCGGGCCAATTCCGAACCAAATTTTTTTGCCCCGGCTATCCATGACTGGCCGCTACTCACCAAAATTCCTCCTTATTCCTCAAGTGGCATTACTGTAATTTGCCCTGGTTTTACCTGATACAGTTCCGAGAGCCTGGTTTGAATCCGAGTAATTATCTGCTCCGATATGGCCGCCTTCCCGGGCCTTTCAGTCTGACCGATCACAATGGCATTGATGTGGGTTCCTTTCTGCCGCGCGCCCGTATGCACATATACCCTGATTTCCCTGAGGTTGGCAACTCCATTATCAGGAAAATCGCATACCGGGCGGACTTTTGCTTTGGCGACGCCGTCTACCGTTTCCGCAATCGCCTGGATTTGCTGCGCCAAATCCCGTATATAAATATCCCTGGCCAGTTTCTCCCTTTGACTGACTATGGCCTGAGCAGCCGTATTAACCTGTGCCGCATTGGTTTCAACCAAACCGAGAGCCGGAATGTCATCGGCCTCAAAGCCTCCCCGCACTAATTCTATCGCCGGATTAATGATGGCCAGCATGATGAACAATCCCAGTACGACCCGCACAAACTGTTTCATCTTACTGCTGGGCAGCAGCAATTCAAAAAACGTGGCAAAGAGAGTAACAAATACAATATTCTTGATCCAGTCAGTAATCCATCCCATCTATTACACATCCTATCGCATCATCATCGTAATATTCCCCGCTCCAATAATCATGGTGATTGATAAAAAGAACATGAGAGCTACGGTCAAAAGCGCTCCCAAAACCAGCAAAAGATTGTTTCCCAAATTCTCCAGGCATTGCGCCATTTTTTCCGCGCCCAGGGGTTGAATCAGAGCACCGGTGCTTTTCACAATCACGATTAAGGACACTAATTTTAAAATCGGCATAAAGCATAAGGTGGCAATCACCAGCACGCCCAAAACGCCGATCGCGTTTTTTAATACCAGTGAAGCTCCCATGACCAGCTCCACGGTATCGGCAAACATTTTCCCGACTACCGGAATAAAGGTTGCCGTGGCAAATTTTGCTGTCCGCAGGGTAAGCCCGTCGCTTACCCCACCGATCACTCCCTGGACTGTAATGATACCGATAAACAGCACCATGGTCAGTCCCAGGACGATCATGCCCCCTTGTTTGATTAATCCTGCCAGATTGCTGATTCGATACTTATCCGATAAGTAGTTAATACAGTCAACCACCGCCGCCAGAAAAAGCAGCGGCAACACAATATCTTTAATCACCACACTGACTGAACTGATCACAAACAGCATAAACGGCGTAAACAAAGCGGCGGAAGTCAGGGCCCCCACCCCGGCCAAAAGGGACATCATTAACGGCAGCAAAGCCTGCATAAAACCAACCATATACTCCACACTGCTCCGGGTAACGGCAGTGATCTGGTAAAATGCCGCCAATACCAAAGTGATCAGGAAAATGAAACAAATACCATAGGCCAATAACGATACAGTGGAGGATTCAAAAGAACTCTGCAGATTCTGCAGCAGCGCGCATAACACAGCTAAAAACAGCAGTTTCCCCATCAGATTCAGGTTTTGAGAAATTTCACTGAAGAATCGCCGCCCGATCTCCCGCCATAGATTGTTCCAATCCAAAGAAAGGCCCTGATCGGCGATTTTGCGAAGGGTATCCGGGTTGACACCAGGCAGATCCTGATTCAGTTCCCGGTTAATCTGATCAATAAACCGGTTCACCGCCTCCACCGAAAGCCCCTCAAACAATTCTTCCTGAATGGCGTCGTTTGGCGTCTGGGCAGCGGCGCTGCCACCATAAAAACAAAGCAACATGACTATTATGACAATGACATTTTTCATCACAGTCCACCTTTAATGCAGGAATCCATGCCAACCTACGGCCTCCATCCGGGACCGTTCAAAAAGGTCCAGATGCTAGGCCTTTTCAAAGGTCCCTATGGGATCAAGCGGACAATGCTGTCTATAACCAACGCGATAATCGGAATGGCCATCGTCATCACCAAAATTTTACCGGCAAATTCAATTTTAGCGGCTACGGCACCCTCACCGGCATCCTTACAAACTTGGGAACCAAATTCAGTAAGATAGGCAATGCCGATAATTTTCAGCATGGTGGTAAGGTAGGTTTGATTGATGTTGGCCTTTTCCGCCAGGTCACGGAAAACGGTTAATATCACCTGAATTTTAGCCAGTATCAACAGGAAAATAGCAGTTGCCAGCGTCAGGCTTAACTGGACGGCTAATTCTGGCCGCTGCTGGCGAATGATCAAGATCAAAAGGGTGACTACAAATCCCAGCCCGACGATTTGAAGGATTTCCATAATATACCCCGCACTCCTAAGTGATGCAAAGCATCGCGAAGTAGCCGAAAGTAAGGCGCGTTTCGGGTAAAGCAAATGAAGCCCGCAGCGGGCAGAAAGCCGAAATGCGCTACTTTCCGAGCTCTTAAAACAACTTAAACACATCCTGCACCGTATTAAATAACCTCCCCAGCAGCTGCACCACCCATAAAAGAACTATCGTAAATCCGGCCAGAGTGCACAGATGCGCCATATCTTCTTTTCCGGCCTGCTTTAAAGCAGTATGGAAGACTGAAACTAAAATACCGACACCGGCAATTTTAAACAGCAAATCCAAGCCAAATCCCACAATGCAAGGCTCCTTTCTTTTACAGAATCAGAATCACCAGCGTTAATCCGCCGCACACTCCCAGATACCGGTACATAGTAACGTTTTGCTCTTTGACTTTCAACGCTTCCTGTTCGTACTTTTCCAGCTGACTCAGGATCATACCGCAATATTTTTGCTGCTCTTCCCGGTTCATGAAACCCAGATTGGCGGCAAACAGGATCAAATCGTCCACCTCCGCCTTATTCAGCGCCAGTCGGCATCGCATTTCTTTTACCGCCAGGGTAATAGCTTCCTGAGGAGTAAGGTAGGTATCCTTTTGCATGATCGCCCCTGTTGCCGTCAGCAAATCCGAAACCGGCGCCGCCACCCCTCTGGCAGCTTGGGAAAATGCTTCAGACAGGGGCATAGCCGCATAATGAATATAAGATTGCAGGGACCGTATGCCATTCATTAACTGACGAATCTGTTTCGGCCTCTCGATATATCGTTTGGCTAATTCAAAGCCAAAGAGAGAACCGGCTGCAACGATTAACACACTGCCCGTCAGTTTCAGCCACATGCTTTCACTCCCTTTGCCTGCCGGTAGAGGATTTCCCCAGTAGCGGCGGCGATAATATCCCCTACGGTACCTACTTGGGGTTTATCGGTAAGGACCACATATCTGTCGAAATACTTCGCACGGATCAGCTCACTGCTGCAAGGCCTGTGCAGTATATCCGTTGCATTTTGGCCATGAATGCTGGCAATTACGCTGACACCCGCATGCAAAGCCTCATTGACCGCTCGCACATCCTCCTCACTGCCCAATTCATCAGTCACAATTACCTGAGGCGACATAGACCGGATTAGCATCAGCATCCCGATCGCTTTGGGACAGCCGTCCAAAATATCGACCCGAGGCCCTACCTCCACGGTAGGTACTCCCTGATAGCAAGCGGCGATTTCTGAACGTTCATCCACCAGTCCCACCTGCACTCCGGCAAATCCGTACTGGCTTACGCCGCTGCTCAATTGTCGCGTCAAATCTCGCAGCACAGTGGTTTTACCGCAGCGGGGCGGTGAAATGATCAGGGTATTATATACCTTGTTATGGCCTTGAATCACATACGGCATGATTATATTGGCAGCTCCCGGTATCGGCCTGGCAATCCGGATATTCAGCGAACTGATATTTTTCAGGGCTTTTAATTGGCCGGATTCTAAAATAGCCTGTCCGGCTACCCCAATCCGGTGACCGCCTTCCACGGTAAAATAGCCCATCTGAAGCTCTTGCTCATAAGCATACAGCGAATTGCGGCTGACCAGTTGCAAGGATTTGGCGATATCTTCGCGGCTGCAGTAATAGGCACATGCCGGATCCACCGTCACGCTCCCATCGGGGGTCAGCATTTTATCGGACGATTCGGTCAGAATGCACAAGGGTTTGCCGGTACGAATGCGAATCTCGGTCATTCGGTCCAGCATAGGCGGCGGAACCGAACGAATAAGACCGGCAATACGAGAAGACAAAATGGGGAAAATTGTTTGCTCTAAAAGACCTTCCGCCTGCTTCATAACCATTCTTGTTCCCGTCCTTTCTTTACATAGATATTTGCCTTGGCCAAAATATATTCCAACAAAAATAGTCCTCTGTTCGCAATTGATACGCTCCCTGAAGCAGAAATGAAAAATGGACGCCTGAGGGCATCCATTTTCATTAGCGATGCTTTTTATGGAGAGCAACTATGCCGGATCAGCGTTTACCATGTTCGAACGGTTCACCCGAGGCCCGCGGCGGCTGCGAGGATTTGGAGAACAGCACCAGTGCCAGCAGGGTAATCACATAGGGAAATATCTTTAAGATAAGACCCGGTATTTGGGCAAGCACGGGCGAGACCTGCGCCACATTCGCCACGGTGCTGGCAAAGCCAAAAAAAACTGTTGCCCCCAGAATACCCAGGGGTTTCCATTGGCCGAATATAAGTGCGGCCAATGCCAAGAAGCCCAGTCCAAACACGGTTCCGTTAAACTCGCCGGAATAGGTTGTCAGAATAATGGCGCCACCCAAACCTGACATGGCGCCGGAAATCGCCACAGCAAGATAGCGTATCCGGTACACATTGATGCCGGCCGCATCGGCCGCATGAGGATGCTCGCCGCAAGCCCTGAGCCGCAGGCCAAATACCGTTTTATACAAAACATAGTAGGAAATCAGCAGGATCAATAACACCAGCCAGGTGGTCGGATAGGTGTTAGTAAAAAACAGCTTGCCTACGACAGGCACATCACTGAGACCCGGAACGGAAAAACGAGTAAAACCGACAATCTGGATGTTGCCGCTGCCTGTTAGATTGCGTCCGACAAATACCGTCAAGGCTCCGGCAATCATGTTGATCGCCGTACCGCTAATGACCTGATTCGCATTGAGGCTGATGCTGGCAAAGGCATGTAAGAACGAAAACAGCGCACCAGCCGCCATAGCCGCCAGCAAGCCCAGCCAGAGCACCTCGCCGTGCATGGTTCCCTGCAGGGTGGCAATGGTCAGAGCCCCGGCAAAAGACCCGACCACCATCAGTCCCTCCAGACCGATATTCACCACGCCGCTTCGTTCTGAATACAGGCCGCCAAGAGCCGTGATAAGCAGCGGAATCGTATAAGCCACTGCGTAGGGTGCGATTTGCTGAACAACCACCCACATCTTATGCGCCCTCCTCGCTTTGTTGTTTTCGCCACAGCCGGCTCAAGAATTTCTCAAGCAGTACGCTGGTAGCTGCAAAGTAAATGATAGTGGCAATGATGGTATCGGCAATTTCCGGCGGGATGCTGGTCATAGCGTTCATGAACCCTTTGCCCGAATACAGCACTCCGAAAAAGATGGCTGCCGCCAACACTCCCCAGGGTGAATTGGCCCCCAACAGCGCCACGGCAATCCCGTCAATTCCCTGAGAGGGCAATACACCAATCTGAATATTGGTGGCATAGCCGCAGTATAAGGTCATGCCGCCCAGTCCGGCCAGTGCGCCGGCAAGCATCATCGATACCACAATGCTCCGGCCGGCGTGAATGCCGGCATATTCGGCGGCAAAACGATTAAATCCTACCGCTTTCAGTTCAAAGCCAAGTGTTGTCCGCTGCAGTAAAAAGGCGCAAAACGCAACAGCTGCCAAGGCCAGGACCAGACCGATATTCATATAAGATCCGTCAAACATTTGGGACAGCCAAGGCGTCCTGAGCGATGCCGCCAACGGAATATTGCGGGATTCCGTTTCAAAGGAACCCTTAAAGTAAAGCGGTACCAGGTAATATACCAGCCAATAGGCCATCCAGTTAAACATAATGGTGGAAACCACTTCATGCACATTAAAGCGGGCTTTGAACCAGCCCGGCAAGGCTGCCCATAAAGCACCGGCCAGCATGGCCGTCAGGGTCATGGCAAAGAGCAGAGCCGGTTTGTCGAGGGACCAGGTCAGCCCCACCGCTGTGGCGCAAAACCCGCCGAACAACATCTGCCCAGCCGCTCCGATATTGAACAGACCGGTCTTAAAGGCAAAAGCCACCGACAAACCGGTAAAAATCAGAGGCGTCGCCGTTGCCAGCGTATTGCCCACCCGCTCAAGATTCATCAGGCCGCCCCGGAACAAAAATTTATAGCCCGACAGGGGGTCATGTCCGGCAAGCATCATAAACAGCGCACCGGCCGCCAGACCCAGCAAAATGGTTGCCAGCAGCGTAATCCCTTCTTTTTGCTTATGAAAACTCATGTTTCCTGTCCCTCCTTGCCGACTCCGGCCATCATCAGCCCGATTTTGATCTCATCGGTTTGGTCTGCATTCACCGTACCAATCAGCTCACCATGACTAATAACAGCAATCCGGTCGGACAGATTCAGGATTTCATCAAGATCCAATGATACCAATAACACCGCAAACCCCGCATCCCGCTGCGCTATCAGCCGCCGGTGGATGTATTCAATGGAGCCGACATCCAGTCCCCGGGTCGGTTGTACAGCAATCAGCACCCGGGGATTCAGGCTGATTTCCCGTCCGATAATCGCTTTTTGCTGGTTGCCGCCCGACAGCGAACGGGCGGCCGTCACGACGCCCTGAGCTGACCGCACATCAAAATGCTGCATAACTTCCTGCGCATATTGCCGGATGGCCGGACGGTTCAAGAGCCACCCCTTGGCAAAGGGTTCCCGGCCGTAAATTTCCAGGATGATATTGTCCTCCAGGCTATAGTCCAGCACCAGCCCCCGCTTTTGCCGGTCCTCCGGCACATGGGCCAGCCCGGCGTCAATGCGCTGGCGAACCGATAAATTGGTAATCTCCTTCCCGTCAAGCCAGATATGCCCCGTTTCGACCTTTCTGAGCCCGGTGATCGCCTCAACCAGCTCAGTCTGGCCATTGCCATCCACTCCGGCGACACCAACAATTTCCCCGCCATAGGCGGACAAGGAAAAACTTTTTAACGCCGCCGTCCTGGCATGATTTAGCACAGTCAGACCTTCCAGCTTGAGCAGCACCTTGCCGGGACGGTATTCGCCCTTGGGAACGATAAAGGAAACCTGCCGGCCTACCATCATTTCCGCCATTGTCTGTTCGCTGGCAGTCGCCACATCAACAACACCGACATACTTCCCCCGCCGGATGACAGTGCAGCGGTCCGCTACGGCTTTAATCTCTTTGAGTTTATGGGTGATGAGAATAATCGACTTACCCTCAGCCGCCAGATTCTGCATAATCTTTATTAATTCGGTTATTTCCTGGGGAGTAAGCACAGCTGTGGGTTCATCAAAAATTAGCACTTCGGCATTGCGGTAGAGCATTTTTAAGATTTCCACCCGCTGCTGCATTCCGACCGAAACATCTTCGATTTTAGCGGCGGGATCAACATTCAGTCCATAATGCCGGGAGAGCTCCTGAATCCGCTCGGCCGCCGCCTTGATATGAACGGCGCCGAACCGCTGCGGCTCCATCCCTAAAATGATATTTTCCGTAACCGTAAAGTTATGGACCAGTTTAAAATGCTGATGCACCATGCCAATGCCCAGGTCGTTGGCCACATTGGGGTTAGCTATCTTCACTTCCTGGCCGCGGATAAAGATTTTACCGCGGTCCGGCTGGCAGAGGCCAAACAAAATACTCATCAAGGTTGATTTTCCGGCGCCGTTTTCCCCTAAAAGCGCATGGATCTCACCGGGGCGGACAGTCAGCGTGATAGCATCATTGGCTACAATTCCTAAAAACTCCTTGCGTATATCTCGCATTTCTACGACATACTCCATCGCTTTACCCCCTTGTAACTCATATATGATCCATAAAAACAGGCCCGGACAGAAGAGCCGCTCACAGCAAGCCGCGTTCTCTCCGGTTCGGACCTGTTCTACGCTGAATCAGTTTCTTTGGATTATCGATCTTTTTCTTCACTCACTTAGCGAATCAGGCCGTCTCCCTTATCGGTTACGATGATTTTGCCGCTTTGCATCCCGGCAAAGACCTCTTTCACCTTCGTGGTGACATCCCCAGTCAAATTAGGATTGGCAGCCGGAATCCCGACCCCATTGTTTTTCACGTCAAAGGTCAGGGTCTTACCGCCGGGGAAAGTCCCTTCTTTCACGCCTTTCACCATATCATAAGCAGCCTGGTCTACACATTTCATCGCCGACGTCAGGACAACCGATTTGGTTTTGTCCGCATCGTAGTAGCCTTGGGCATACTGGTCAACATCAACACCAATCATCCATACCTCTTTACCTGCCTTGGTCCGGGTCACCGCTTCATTGATGACGCCGGTTCCTACGCCGCCGGCTGCGGCAAAGACAACGCTGACGCCCTTGTCATACATCTGAGCCGCCAACTGCTGACCGGCTGCCACATCATGAAACGTACCCTGGTAAATTACATTTTCCGCTTTCAAAGTGATCTTCGTCCCCAGGTTGGCATTAGCATAAGCGATACCTTGCTGGAATCCCCAGTTAAACCGCTTTATCGGCGGAATCTCCATACCGCCGATAAAACCGAACTCACCGGTTTTGATTTGTAGTGCCCCGGCCACAGCGGCTATAAAGCCGGCTTCCTGTTCGGCAAAGTTAATGGACACCGTATTGGGTCCCACTTTTACATTGGAACCATCAGAGGAACGGGGTACACCGTCCATCAGGACAAACTTCTTATCAGGGTATTTTTCCTGAGCCGTAAAAATAGCATTTTCAAATTTAAAGCCGGGGGTTATGATCAAACTGTAGCCGGCATCGCTTAAGTTGGCGATTTCCTTTTCATAGTCAGCCGTGGTAGTGCCGCCCGGCTTTAGATATTTCGGCGTAAAGCCAAAATCCTTACCGGCCTTTACGATACCTTCCCAGGTCCCTTGATTGAAGGACTTGTCATCGATGCTTCCGGCATCGGTTACCATCCCTACCATCAGATTGCCTGTCCCAGGAGCTTTCGCATCCTGCTTGCCGGAACAGCCAGCGAGCACAAGGGTCAGGGCCAGCATAAGAGTTAGCCAAAACAAGCCTTTCTTACTCATCGTTTCTCCTCCTCCGTGGATTAGTTTTTGCCTCTATTACTTATCATTGTATGATCAAGCCCGCTGCAAAAAAAAGGACATATGTCCACTTTAGAAAAAAGATTGGTCCCGCTGTCACTGACTATCCTGCCTGTTGTAAGAAATCAGAATACGTATCGCTTCAACCGCCACCTCAATCGCCGCCTGGGTATCATGGCAAGGCTCATTGGACAGACCGGCTTTTTCCCGTTCCTGGTTCCAAATTACCGACAGCACGCAGCCCGCTCGGGCCCGCAATATGCCGGCCACCGTATAAAGTGCGGCCGATTCCATCTCTGAGGCCAGACAGCCGGCCTTAACCCAGGCATCCCATTTATTGAGCAGTTCGACGCCGACTGGCATCCGACCGGGATCGTGCTGTCCATAAAAAGAATCCTTGCATTGAACCACCCCTGTATGAAAGGGTTTATTTAAATGCCGGGCCGCGTCAACCAGCGCGCAGGTTACATCAAAATCGGCGGCGGCGGGATATTCAATCGGCACATATTCCTTCGAGGTCCCTTCCATCCGGACAGCCGCCGTGGCCACCACCATATCGCCGCTCATTACCTGGTGCTGCATGCCGCCGCAGGTGCCGACACGAATAAAATTCCGTACTCCGGTCATATATAATTCTTCCACAGCAATGGCGGCTGACGGACCGCCAATGCCGGTCGAGGTAACCAGCACCCTCTCCCCTGCCAGCGTTCCGGCATAGGTCTTATACTCTCGCCGACAGGCGACAAACTGAGGATTTTCCAAAAGTTGCGCGATTTTTTCCACCCGTCCCGGATCGCCGGGCAAAATAGCATACTTAGCCCCTTGTTCCGGTGTCAGCCCAACATGATACAGCTCGCTCATCGTAGTCCCTCCTGTTTTCTCCGGTATTAATAAGCATTACTGCCGGCAGCACCGTTCATAATCGCTACGCCGGCGCTAGTTCCCAGCCGGTCGGCCCCTGCCTCCAGCATGGCCCGGGCGCCTTCGTAGCTGCCGATCCCGCCGGACGCTTTAACTTGCAGCTTGTCTCCCACGCACTCTCTTAACAGCCGGACATCCTCCACTGTTGCCCCGCCACCGGCAAACCCGGTAGACGTTTTGACAAAATCCCCCCCAGCCGCCAAAATGGCTGAGCAAGCCCGTCTTTTTTCCGTTTCTGTCAGCAAGCAGGTTTCAATGATCACCTTAACGACCGCCCGGCCGGCTACCGCCTGTACCACCGCGCCAATATCTTCTTGCACATAGTTCCAGTCGCCGTCTTTTGCCGCGCCGATATTCATCACCATATCGACTTCGCCGGCGCCGCTTTCCACTGCCTCCAGCGCCTCCGCCGCCTTCATCCGGATGGTAGCAGCCCCCAGGGGAAAGCCAATGACCGTACAAACCAATGTGGAACTTCCTCTAAGCAGCTTGGCTGCTTCCCGCACCCGGCAAGGATTGACGCAGACTGATCGGAATCCATAGGTTACGGCCTCGTGGCACAGTGCGACAAGCTGTTCCCGGCTGGCCTGCGGTTTTAACAAGGTATGATCAATGCGTTTTGCGATCGATTCCACAGTATCCCCCTCCAACATGATAAAAATGATCGCCGCCCCTATTCGCCCACTTTCTGAACGGCGGCAGACCGGAATACGGCGGGCATAATTTCTTTAAACAAATAGGCGGTATATTCATCCCGGCAATTGCCGCAAATCAGCCAAAATTCCGAATCCACAAATTCGCTTAAGAATTGCAGGCATATGCCGCACGGAATGCCTGGCTCCTCACCGGATACGGAAACGGCAATTTTGACAAGCTTTTGCCGGCCCTCACTTACAGCTTTTACTACAGCCGTCCGTTCAGCGCAAATAGTGCCTCCGTAGGAAATATTCTCCACATTGCAGCCAGTATACACCGTACCATCCTCACAGAGCAGAGCTGCGCCTACCTGATAGCCAGAATAAGGAGAATAAGATAACATCCGGGCCGCTGCGGCCTGCCGCAATAAATCTCTGTCTTGCATACGCTT
>NZ_AFGF01000101.1 GCF_000219125.1 Acetonema longum DSM 6540 | reverse complement strand
GGGATTTTCCGGTTTTTTTTATTTAGTCGGCGAGAATTTGGTTAACCTATAAATATAAACCGGGTGTTTAGGAAAAGGAGCGGGTCGCATGGTGAGGTCAAGGCGATGGATATGGATATTATTCTTTGGTATTGCTGCATCGATCGTCGGTTTCTTTTTGCTTTATCCTTATTTCAATCCGGCGCCTCAGTCCAAACCGGAGCCATTACCGGAAAAACCTTATGAATATTATATCATCCATGATGAAGCAACCGGAGAGATTCTAATGTATGTTACCACTGTGCAGGTCAATGTGGGAGATGAACTGATTACCGAGAAGAATGAGAAGTATGTGGTGGTAGAAGTGGTGGAAAATAAGGCATATGCCCGGTTTTCCCAAAAAGAGGATGTAAAGAAATATCTGGACCAGCCGAATCGGTAAGAAAGGATTCCTTTATAACCTTAATGCCGCTTCATAGGCCAGAGGGGACCGCTCGCACTCGTCAGGCAGCAAGGTTACCTGGAAACATAACTTGGAGCCAAGCATTTTTTCACTGGCATAGCTAAGGCCGTTGGACTGGCTGTCCAGCAGAGGATTGTCGATTTGGGCCGGGTCGCCCAGGAGAATGATTTTGGTGCCTGGGCCGGGGCGAGTCAACACTGCCTTGGCCTGGCGAGGAGTGGCATTCTGCATCTCATCGAAAATAACCCAGTATTTCTGCAATGATCTGCCGCGCTGATAGGCCAGGGCCTCAGTCTGGATCACCCGTTTATCAAACAGCATGTTCACGGTATCCTCAATCTGAGTGATATCCTTGTCCTCGGTAAGATTATTGCCGGACATCAGGGTGAACAGGTTGTCTTTGATGGAACGCATATAGGGTTCCAGCTTTTCCGCCTCGGTTCCGGGCAGAAATCCCAGGGTTTCATCCAACAGGGCAAAAGGGCGGCAAATGAGCAGGTGGTGATATTCGCGGGGGCGGACATCGAAATGCTTATATAGACCTACCGCCAATGAATAGAAGGTTTTAGCCGTTCCGGCCGGACCTTTAAGGATAACCAGCGGCGCTTCTTCCGCACTCAGCATCAGGCATTCCTGCATAAATATTTGCCCAATATTCCTGGGAATCACACCGAAAGGGTTGCGATTGTGATAGCGCAGATGGACGATTTTTTCCCCGTCGAACCGGCCCAGCGCTGTATGACGGTCATTGTCAGCGGAACGGATGAGCAGAAACTGGTTGGTGACCAGAGCCGGACGGATCAAGGTTCCTGATGCTTCATCATACAAGCTGATGTCAGTTGGCAGGATGAAGCTGCCGTCGTCTTTGTGGAAGGAATTGATGACCTCGCTGGAGGTATATACGATGCACCGGCCGGTATACTGCTGTTCGATGCTGGCAACTTTGTCGTTGCGGAAATCTTCAGCCGGAATCTGCAAGATCGTCGCTTTGACCCGCAGATTAGTATCCCGGCTGACTAAGATCGTTGGTTGGCTAGAATCAGCCAATCCTTTGCAAATTTGTAAAATCCGGTTATCGGCTTGATTGCGGTCCCAATGAGGCGGTATCTCGGTATTCAGATGATTGGACTCCAGGCGGAGCATGCCGCCGTGCTCATTCAGCGGTACTCCTTCCAGCAGGTTGCCCTGAAGGCGAAATTTATCAATGAATTTACTGACCTGGCGACTGTTAGCCCCTCGTTCGGTCGGCTCTTTTTTAAAACGGTCCAGTTCTTCGATGACCACTTCCGGGATGACTACCGTGTGTTCATTAAAAGCAAATAAAGCGTTGGGAGAATGCAGTAAAACATTGGTGTCTAGCACATAATGCTTGGTCATTTCATCGGCCCCTTTCAGGGAAATTTACCTTAATGGAAGATAGGACGCACTAAAAACAAAACGGCATTTCTTCCACACAGCCAGGCATTATCACAGTGGATTTGCCTGACTGCATGAGAAACGCCGCATGGGTCCGGGTCGAACTCCAACGCAGAAAGTGTTGCCTCATTCGGTAATCCTCCTTTATTCTGGCGCCCTTTTAACATGGGACAGAGATAAGGCTGGTGAAGGACTTTATAAATCCCCTCATCTTATATAATATCAAATGAGGTTTAGCGGAATATTATACCCAAATTAATTTTCGGTAAAGGTAAAAAAAAGCGGGTTTGACAAAAATCCGGCGGCGTTCTGCTTTTGCGGCAGCAGGCCGTTCTTTTCCGTTGCGGGGGGAAATAAATAATACCGCGTCTATTGCATAGCTTTCGCCAGATTCGGAAAATATAGGATTTGTCTGGAAAGCATAGAACCCATTAAAGGAGGAAACACTAGGCATCATGGAAATACAGGAGAATCCGGCCAACAGCGGCGAACGGCAGGAATTTATACGGCAGGAAAGAGAGAATAGCCGCAGCCGCCGTATGCGGCAGCAAGTCATGGAAGGGTCCAATGAAGAGACGGCAGGGCAGCTGGAGCAGGTGTTTGCCGCAAAGCTTTCGACCCTGCGGCAGAACGAGAAGGCGCTGGCTGCCGTCAGCGACCCTTATGCCCGCAGAGTATTAGAGAACATGATCAGGGAAGAGCGCAGCCAACTCTTATACCTGGCCGAGCTCACCGAGCTTCTGGAAGAAGGTCCGGGCATGGGGAGCATCGGGCGGATGCGCCGGCAGCTGACCCATCGGCTAAGAACGGGCGGCGGGAAAAATATCGCCTACGGACTAGGCGCCATTTTGGCCGGTGCTTTGCTGTTGCCGGCCATGCGCGATACCTTGCGTCCGCTCGGCGTCAAGGTGACGGAAGGAATTATGGATTTGTCCGAACGGGCGCAGGCGCTGGTCGCCGGCGTACGGGAGGATATGGAGGATATGATCAGCGAGGCCCAGTTTGAAAAATTCAAGCAGTCCATTGATTCTGAGATGGAGGACGAGACTGGTCCGGAGCCGCCTTTGGACTCTTAAGCCAGCCCATGGCCTGTTGTGATTCATATCAGAAGGAGAGAGCAAGACTTGTCTGAATTGGATTCGTTACGTGAAAAACTTCATAGAATCAGCCGGGATGTGGAAGCCGCCGTGGACGAAAGCCTGGCATTGCGGCGGCAGAACCCGGAAACCAAGGAAGAAGTGATTCATTTGTGGGAAGAGTTTTTGGGGCATCTATTCCGGTATTTGAAGGCGCGCAGCAAGGAAAGCAAAGACAACATACTGGCGGGCGTGTCATGGGGACGCATGAAACTGTTCTAGCGGAGACCGTTGAAAAAGGCCCAGCTGCGTCACTTCAGCCTCCTGCGGGCGCGCGTTCGACGTACCCTGCGAACGTACAGTCTCACGCGCGTCCTCGTCACGCTGTATCAGAATTCGCGACTTTTCGTGAAGGTGATAATAGCGGCTGATATCTCATCAGCCGAAAAGTCGCCTGAATTCTTCACTAGTACGGAAACGCAAGCGTTTCTCTCGCCTAGCATCTGGACCTTTTTGAACGGTCTCGGATGCGAGGAAGGAGATGAGTTTGTCTAAACTCTTAGAAGTCTGAAGGAGAGATCCATTTTGGCTTTTGCGATATATACAGACAGGCTGCACGCCTTGCCGGGGCGCATGCGGGTCCGGGTGGACGGCATGCGGCAGCATTCGGAAATGGCTTCCTATGTGATAGCTGTCCTTCGCCAAACCCCCGGGGTGAAATCGGCTGCCGCCAATGTCAGGACCGGGCGGGCGCTGATCTATTTTGACGATGCCCGTACCAGCTACCGGGTGCTGGACGAGGTGATTCATGCCGCCAGCCGTAAATTTCTCACCGAAGAGGAAAAAAGGCAGGCAGTCATAGGCCGATCCGGAGAATCAGCCCGCAAGAAGGCGGTAGTGGGCGCTTTTTTGAGCGGCGGCCTTCTGGCAGGCCTGCTTTTTAAGCGGTTTGTTTTACGCCGCCCACCCCAGGCAGCCGCATCCCCAATGGTCGGTCATGTGGCGGCTCTAACCACGGTTGTGGCCGGGTATCCCCTGCTGCGCAACAGCCTGGACAAAGCCGCCCGCTCGCGCAATATGGATTCGGATTGGCCGATTTCACTGTTGTTGATCGGCGTTGCCGCCGCTCAGCAAAACATCGCCGGGCTGGGCGTACTCTGGATTGTTTATCTGACGCGATGGCTGCAGGCAGCCATCGGGGAAAAAGCTGAGCGGTTCGTACAGGATATGGCGCAAGGGCAGCCTGAACAGCATTTATATGCCAAGCAGGCGGTGCGGACAGTTTATGCGCCGCCGGCCTTCGCTCAAGCTTACAACCGGTTTATGACGCCGGCCACCATTGGTTTAGCCGGATTGTTGTACCTGCAGGGGCGCGATATGACCCGGAGCCTGGCAGTGCTGGTGGCCGGCTGTCCGGCCGGTATTTTGCTGGCTGTGCAATTGGCGCAAGCCATGGGAATCGCCCGGGCTATGCAGCGCTGCTATCCGCCGGCAGCAACCCGGCAGTCTGGTGTTGACCCGTGCGCTGGCGCCGGTGATCTTTCGGAACTGGAAATCATTCGTCAAAAGACCCAGGTCATTGCCAGACAAAACTTACGGCTGGCAGTAGGGTCCAACCTGGTGGCCATCCCGCTGGCGGCAACCTGCCTCTTGTCCCCCGGCGGCATCGCCCTGCTGCAGAATTTTACCACCCTCTTGATTATTGCCAACTCGACCCGTCTGGGCGGCTGGGAGTATCTGACCGGTTGGCGGCAGGGGAAGGATAGGGCGATGAACCCCGTCCCGGCCATGCGGGTGCTGCCGGGCAGCACCCGCATGGCCGGGCATTTAACCCCGGTCCTGGCGGAACTGGGGCCGGAGCCGGTTTCCTGGTGCCATGAAAGCGGAGAGTTTCTCTGCCGGCAATTGGGCACAACGCCGGAACAGGGCTTAACGGAGAGCCAGGCAGCCGACCGGCTGGAGCATTTCGGGGAAAACCGGCTGGCCGAAGGTGAGGCAGTGCCGCTTTGGCGTCTGGTGCTGCGGCAGTTCGATGACGTTATGGTCCAGGTCTTGTTAGGCGCAGCCGGGCTTTCTATCTTTCTCGGCCAGCGCAAGGACGCCTTCCTGACAGTTGCTGTGGTCTTTGGCAATGCTGTCCTGGGGGTCGTCCAGGAAAAACGGGCGGAGAATTCGCTGGCCGCCCTGCAGCGGCTGACAGCGCCTGCAGCTAAAGTGATCCGCGAGGGTAAACTGCTGAAAAAGCCGGCCAAGCTTTTGACGCCGGGAGATATTATCCTCCTGGAGGCAGGGGACCGGGTGGCGGCGGATGCCAGACTGCTGAGCTGCCGCAGTTTTGCTGTGGAGGAAGCCTCCCTGACCGGCGAAGCCGTTCCGGTCAAGAAGGAGGCCCAGTACTTGGCCAAAGGCATTGTGCCGCTGGCCGGACAGAAAAATATGGTTTTCATGGGGACCAGCGTCACCCGGGGCCGGGCTGTGGCTATTGTTGTGGCTACAGGCATGACCACCGAGATGGGGAAAATCGCCCTGATGCTGAATCACGCCGCGCCGGAAAAGACACCCTTGCAGATGCGGCTGGAGGAATTGGCCAATTATCTCTTAAAGGGCTGTCTGGCCGTTTCAGGTCTTGTCTTCGCATTGGGGGTCTGGCGGGGCGGCGGGGTGCTGCCCATGCTGCAGACCGGCGCCAGCCTGGCTGTGGCCGCCATTCCGGAAGGATTGTCGGCCGTGGTGATGATTGCTTTAGCCATGGGTGTCAGGCGGATGGCCAAACGCAATATTATTGTCAGAAAGCTGGCCTCGCTGGAGGCCTTAGGCTGCGCCACCGTGATCTGCTCGGACAAAACCGGGACCCTGACCCAAAACGCCATGACCATCCGGGCTGTCATAACCGCCGATGCCGCCTATCGGATCAGCGGCGAAGGATACCGGCCGGAAGGGGAATTCTACGGTGAAACCGGCGCCGTCAACCCGGCGGATGATCCGGTTTTATGGCAGACATTGCTGACCGGGGCGGTTTGCAACAATTCCCGGTTGTATTTGGAATCTTTGACGGACAGTCAGCAGCCTGGCCAGGGGGGCACCCAGTGGCGGGTGGAAGGCGATCCCACCGAAGCGGCTTTTTTGGTCGCCGCCGCCAAAGCCGGCATTCCCTTTGAGCAGCTGGGACAATCCTATGTCCGCCTGCAGGAAAATCCGTTTGAGCCGGAACGCCGCATGATGTCGGTGGTCTGCGCCGAAAAAGACCGGGTGCTGTATTGTAAAGGCGCGCCGGACGCGATTCTCGCCAAATGTTATGGATACCTGACGGGAAGCGGCATCCAGCCGCTGAATGAGAGCATGAGGGAGAGGCTGCTGGCCGCCAGTGAATATCTGGCCTCACGGGCCATGCGGGTCCTGGCGGCGGCCTATCGTCCCCTGACTCAGGAGTGCCGGGAAGCGGAAGGGGAGGGCTTGGAGCAAGGCCTGGTATTCTGCGGCCTGGCAGGCATGGTGGATCCTCCCAGGTCAACCGTGCGGTCAGCGATTGTACGTTGTCGTCAGGCAGGCATTAAAGTGATCATGATTACCGGCGATCATCCCAGGACCGCTCTGGCTGTAGCCGGCGAAATCGGTCTGCCGGCAGACGAATCCACCCTGCTGACCGGGTGTGATCTGGATCAGCTGACGGATGAGGAACTGCACGAGGCCGTGGGGCGGGTGACGATCTTCGCCCGCACCGCGCCGCAGCATAAGCTGAGAATTGTTCAGGCTTTGCGGGCCGGAGGCCATATTGCGGCCATGACCGGCGACGGAGTCAACGACGCCCCGGCGGTGAAAGCCGCCCATATTGGGATCGCCATGGGCCTTCAGGGAACGGATGTGACCAAAGAGGCAGCGGCCATGACCCTGACGGACGACAACTTTGCCACGATCGTAGCGGCCGTGGAGGAAGGTCGGGCTATCCATGCCAATATCCGCAAAGCCATTCGCTATCTGCTGGCAACCAATATCGGCGAGGTGGTTCTGATGGTGGCTGCTATGGTTGGCGGCTTGCCGGTGCCGCTGCTGCCCATTCAGCTGCTGTTTATCAATATGGTGGGTGATGGCCTGCCTGCCCTGGCGCTGGTAAACGATCCGCCAGCCAGGGATATTATGCAAAAACCGCCTCACGACGCGCATCACAATGTATTTGCCGGCAGCCTGGGCCGGAAAATCCTGCAGCGGGGCATCGCGATTGGCGGCATCAGCCTGCTTTACTATTGGTGGCTGTTGCGGAGGGGAACTACGATTGAGGCCGCCCGGACAGCAGTGATGCTGCAACTGTCGATCAGTCAATTTTTCCATTTGTTTGACTGCCGCATCGAAAAAGAAGCCGGGCGGGTGGGCATACTGAGCAACCCGGCTTTGCTGGCCTCAGCGGCCGCCTCCTTCGGTCTGGTCATCGCTGTCATTCAGGTGCCGGCCCTGCGCCTGTTGTTTAGTGCCGCTCCCTTAACCCCGGGCCACTGGGTTACGGCAGCCGTCACCGGTGCAGCGTCGGCCGCAGCCGATGGCGCGCTGAATCCGATAGCCGAACGGTTATGGCCGGAGAAACAGCCATGTTTATCCCTGCCGGCGCCGTCAAGTCAGGCAACAGCGCCGCAAACGGCATAACTGCAGCCCCGGAGACATCTCCGGGGCTACAGTTTTTTAACAGAAAGATAATCAATGCCAGGGGATATAATGCTGGCGGGACGGAAACATTATGAATGCGACATAAGATTCCCGGCAAGGAGGAAGGCGATTTGGCGCGCAAACGGGCGATACCTGATGTCAATGTCTTTGGCAAGGCCTGGTCAGAAATCAAAAAGATCAACTGGCATGAGACCAACCAATTGACGCAGCAGAATTTTCACATCGGCCTGGTTGGCAGCGAATTAGACATTGCCGACATGCTGCATTGGCTGCAATGCTTTCCCTATCATACTAAGAATCCGGGTAAAATCAGCTTTGTACCGGCTGATGCCACTCAGATCAAAGAATGCGTTGCCCGCATCATTCCGGAGCAGGGTGAACTAAAAGGGAAAATGATTCAATCCTGCCGTTTCTGCATCGTCGCGTCCCGTTACCTGGATGATGTGAGGAAATATAAGACCGACGTCTATTTGTTTGATCCGGACAATTTTTCCTTTCTGCCAGCGCAAATCCTCTCCAATCATCAGGATATCCGTTTTGGTCTGGCCTACCATTTTCCGGTTTTCCGCCCCAAGCAGGCTCAAAGGGAAATTGAAAATACGGCGTTGCAGAATGCCTTTTGGGTCTTGCTTGCCGGCCTGCCGCAAACCATGCCGAATCTGCAGTCGACCATTACTGCTCCGCTGGAGCTGCTCACTGATTTTACGGTTTTAACTGCCAACGAATTCAAAATGATGTTTGGACTGACCGGAATTGCCGGCCACCAGGTCCGCCCCCTGAACCGGGCGCCGGAATTTGCCTTCATTATTGTCATGGCCAGCATCGCCCAGGGACTGGCGAACAGCATCCTCAACCGTATTCCCCTGAGTATGCGGCTGATCGCCAAAGCTGCCCTGGCTTATGCTTTTACCTGGGCCATCGGCGAAGTGATCTTTTACCGTCTGACCTACCGGCGCAGGCTGGACCCCGCCTTGTTCGCGAATACCTTGCGGCAGCGCTATGTATTCGGCCTGGAGGTGGCCAAAGAATGGGCGCAAAACGGCGGCGACAGTTAAAGAAGGCCCGCTTTTGGCACAGCCCCGGATTCCGGCCTGAAAAATACTCTGCCGGCAAAAGCCAAAAGGAGCTGTGAGACAGCTCCTTTTGCTTGCACCGGTATTGCTCTGAGTGTTTTCGGCCTATAATCCGCCATCATGCCTTGGTCTTTCATAATCATCAGGAATCGGGTCCGGATCGGCATCTGACTTAAATCCGGCGCGGTCCCTTACCGTTCTCCCATGGGAAGACTTGGCTTCGTCGATGATACCCCGGATTTCGTGGGTCATATCCTCATAGAGTTCTTTGGCTTTGTCCGAAGCGCTGATCATGCCGGAGGCAGCGCCGACTGCCGCCCGGCGAGCGGAGCCTTTGGAACGGTCTCGGAACTCCTGCCAGCATTCGCGCCTGCCAGAAGGGTGATCACCGTCGGCGTAGGACATAACCGGCGCGCCGTTTTCTTCTACCAGGGACAACAAGCCCCGTAGAGCCAATGCCGTAGTTGCCTTCACCCGATGGCGGACTTGGGGCATCGACAATGCCAATACACTTCCGGCCAGGATCAGGCCGGCAGGTGTGGTTCTGCTCAACATTCTTGAACCCAGTCTCACAACATCCATTTTTTCCCTCCTCCTGCATCGTTGCTAAGATATTCTAAATTCATCTGGTGAATTGAAGCACTTATATTTTCCCCTGAGTACAGTACAATATGTGCTGAAAAATATTGATTTACAAATTTGGGAATCGATATAAAAACCCTTACAGAATTACATAGCATTGTTACATAGCTACGAAAAAACAGGAAACTTATCGTTTATTTTTATATATAATACTAAGAAGGAGAAAAACATCAGTTCAATCAGGCGGTGATCATTATTTTGCGTATTGGGATCGTAGGCGCCGGCCGAATGGGAAAAGCCCTGGCAGGAAGGCTGGCGAAAAATTTTGAGGTTCTCCTGTTTGACAACAAACCCGACTATTTGGTCCGGGCGGCGGCCAGCTTAAGCGTCCAAGCGGCTGCCGGCATTGAAGAGATTGCGGCGGCAGACGCTGTCATTCTGGCCGTTCCCGACCGGGAAGTGACGGATTGTATCAAGGATTTTAACGGCCTGAAGCGAGTGATTACCGTATTTAATGTGGCCACCAATGTGGCCCACGGAACCTTGACCAATATGGCATGCCCTCAGGTAAAATGCACCAGTGTGAAATTTGTCGGCCACGCCCTTGAAATTGCCAATGGCGCGAGACCTTTTATCATAATCAATCAACAGCCGGCAGAACTGGTCCCGCTGGCTCAGGAAATTTTCTCCTGCATCGGCGAAGTCATGATCGGAAAAGCGGATATGGTCACTGTAATTAATACCATTGCCGCGGAAAAAGTGCTGGAAGCAGCCGTCCGCATGGAAGATGCCCTCAAAGAGCAGGGATTTACCCAGCCGGCGCTGATTAAGAGCGCCATAGAACAGGTCGCTGCCGGGATTATCCGAGGCTATGCCAACAATAACCTGGGCCCCTTTGCCCGTGAAATCGAACAGGCGGTGAAAGCCAGACAGAAAAGATGAACGAAAGACAAAAGAGAAGCCCGGCTCAGCCAGGCTTCTCTTTTAGTGCTATCTGACGCTCAGCCGACGGCCGGTCCGGAAGGCCGACTGCCAATAGGGATCATCAATACGGCTGATAATGACGGACCTGGCGCTGGAAGATGCATGAATAAA
The DNA here is from genome assembly GCF_000219125.1 of Acetonema longum DSM 6540. NCBI lineage: Bacteria > Bacillati > Bacillota > Negativicutes > Acetonemataceae > Acetonema > Acetonema longum. The sequence continues at coordinate 13,834 of NZ_AFGF01000101.1, read as the reverse complement.
CCGGTGGTCGCCGATGTACAGACCACTGTGGGAGATGAACGGCTCATCGGTGATGAAAAAGACCATATCGCCAGGCTGCAGGCGCTCGAATGCCACCGGCTCGCCGGCAGTGGCCTGCTCATCCGCCGTTCGGGGCAGTTCCCGCCCGAATTCGCCGAATAAATACATCAGATAGCCGGAGCAGTCGAATCCGTCAGGCGTGGACCCGCCATAGATGTAAGGCGTCCCCAGGTATTGTTTAGCCATGGCCACAATGCCCGGTTCCGATTGCCCGCCATCTTTTCCCCGGAGATCTTTGAAAACTTTTGTCTGCTGCCGGATATCCCGCCCCGTAAACAACCAATAAAAGAGAATCTTTTCTTGGCTGGGCGCTCGACCGGAGGCGGCAGGTTCATCAGACATGACGCCGGCTGTAAGAAACAAACCGGCGATGACCGTGAGGGCCGCTAATATGATGCGCATTCTCATGAAAACACCCCGTTCCCTGCTCAGGAGGCAATCGTCTTGCTCACTACTATAGATATGCGGTGGGATCTTTATATATAGTTCGTGAAAAGTCGGTTATTTCTAAAGTGGGGTGCAGAAGGTTGCTGCTAGACCAGTAATGCTACGCGGGAATCATAAAGGGCGGGGTAGCGCCCTAACACCTTTGATTCGTTGTCACCCTTAAAGGCATTAAGAAGTCTTAGCCCGCCGGGCAGCCACACTGATGAAAATGCCGCTCAAAAACAGAATACCTGCCGCTGCGGCGATTACTGTCAAAAAAGCCTGATTAAATGCTGCTTGCGCCGCCTTTGTCAGAGATGATGCGGCGGCGGCCGGCAGGCTTTCAGCGATGAGCAGCGCTTCATCCAGGCTATCGTGTACAACCGCAGGCACTGCTAAATTTCCGACAGCCAGTGAGCTGCTGTAAACAGCGGCTGAAAGGCTGCCCAAAATAGCAACTCCGATGACGCTGCCAAGTTCATAAGACACTTCTTCAATTGAAGCTGCCATACCCGCCTGGGACAGCGGCGCATTATTGATGATCGCGTGAGACGCGGCGGTCATGGCTCCGCCAATGCCTCCGCCAACAATCAGTAAACAGCCAACCTGCACGCTTTCCGCAGCGTTGTGGGCAAGCAGAAACCCCACCAGCCCTCCGCCTGTGATCAACAGCGAGACTGATTGAATGGTTAAGGTATTGGTCCGGGGCAAAAGCCAGGCGGCAAATAAACTGGAGAAGAGGGAGGCAACCGGCAGCGACATGGTGAGAAGACCGGCTTCTAACGGCGAAAAACCGCGAACCAGTTGAAATTGCTGAGTAAAAGTCAGTTCCGAGCCGGTCAGTACGAAGGTTGACACCAGCGCGGTCAGTGCACCCAAACTAAAGCGGAGATCGCGAAAGAGAGAAAAATCAATTAAGGGATAGGCTTGCCGGTTTTGGCGGCGGACGAAAATGATGATTGCCGCTAGGCCGATAACCGCAGCCGCCAGCACGACTTCAAAAGAGCCATTGCGCCGCCCCATTTCCTTTACGGCATAAACCAATGCAATCAGTCCGAGCATGATCTGGCCAGAACCAATCCAGTCCCAACGCTTATCGGTTTGGCCCCGCCAGTCGGGGATAAGCGACAAGGCAAGCCCTAGGGCGATCAACACGACGGGAATATTAATCAAAAATACTGATCCCCACTCATAGTACTCCAGTAAAAGGCCGCTGATGAGAGGACCCACACCCGCGCCGCCCGAAGCAATTGCTGACCAGATGCCAATCGCCAGTGACCGTTCGCGTTCATTGGCAAAGGTGACCCGGATGATCGACAGTGTCGCCGGCATCATCATCGCCGCGCCGGCAGCCAGCAGGACGCGAGCGGCAATTAGCACATGCGTCGTCGGCGCATAAGCCGCAACAGCCGATGCAGCGCCGAAAATGACCAGGCCGGCAACAAACAGGCGTTTATACCCCAGACGATCACCCAGTGTGCCAAACGCCGGCAGTAAGCCGGCCATAACTAACGGATAGGCATTGACAATCCAGAGCTTTTCCGAGGCGGTAGCAGCCAGGTCATGCGTCAGCCGCGGCAAGGCCGTATATAGTACTGTCATATCAATGGTAATTAAAAAAAGTGAACTGGACACAATAGCGAGAATGATCCAGCGTTGCAATTTAGTAAGCATAGTTCCTCCTATCGCTTCTATTGACTTCATCCATCATAAACTATACTCTTAGAATATAGTCAATACACAGTTGATAAAGTAATGGAGAAACAATATGGAATTGCGATTTACATCAGGACAAGTGTGCAAAATATTTGGTATTACTAAACAGACGCTGCTTTTTTATGATAAGGCCGGTATCCTGAAGCCCAGAGATACCAATCAAAAGACCGGCTATCGTTACTATATGTTAGATCAATTTGACCTTCTGTATTTAATTCTTTCCCTCCGGGAAACCGGGGTGCCGCTGAAGGAGATCAAAGACCTCCTGGATCAGAGAACAGTGAATAAAACAATGACTATACTTGAAAATCAAATTTCTGAAATTCAAAAAAAAATTGCCAATCTCCAAGTAGCTAAAAACAGGTTATATCAAAATCTCACTTACATCAAAGAACTCGAAACACTGAAGGCCTTAGATCAGTTCAGGATAAAGGCTGTACCCGAACAGTATCTTTTGGCAATGCCCGTACAGTATGTAAACGGGATTCCGGATTATAACTTAACTCTATTGAAAATAACAGAACGCATAGCGAGTTATTCTATTCCATTTTACTGGAAAGTGGGATGCATCCCGCAACTTGATCCGTCAGAAAATCGTGAAGAGGTAATGTTTGTTGTATTAGACAGTGTGATAACAGATCCATATGTTAAACTGAAGCCAGCTGGCAACTACTTATGTACTTACCATTATGGCCTTTATGACACTCTCGGCAATACGTATGAGAAGCTGTTTGACTATGTAAAATCGAACCATTTAATGATGACCGGCGATATCTATGAAATTTATATTATCAATAACCTCATCACGGCAGACGAAAACAGCTATATTACAGAGATTTCAGTCACAATCGAAATGGAGTGAAGCCGCGGGAGGTCCTCCGCAGTCTTATCGTGCGCCGCAGACCAGCTAATTAAAGTCAAATTTCAAACAATTTTTTTAGGAATTTTACTATCGGTTTCGCTTCTCCAGCCCATACATATCCTCCACCTTTTCGCTCATGAACCGGCAGGCGTCTTGTATGCCCTGATTATAAATACGTGGCGCTATATCCGCTAATATGAATTCCAATATAATATTGGCTTTGAAATCGCTTAATTTCTCATCGCGTTCCTGCAAAAAGAATTGCTTAATGCTATTGATGATATCTGCTTTGGCTTCTTTGGATAGTTCTATCATAATACCACCCCCATTAGAGACTTACCATATATAAGAATTTATATCCTGCTTTCTCCATGGGTCTTTAATTTTGGCGAATCTATTTGACAGATAAGTCTGGACAGTGTATATTTTTGTTGATCAATCTTGATGAACATTACTACTGACAGAATCTATACTGAGGAGAATGTGATCATGAGCAGGCAAACCGAAACCACGTATCAATACATTAAAGAAAAAATCCTGGACGGCACTTTTAAACCTACGCAAAAATTGACCGAAACCCAGCTTGCTCAACAAATTGCCGTCAGCCGCAATACGGTGAAAAAAGCACTGCTCAAACTGGAGCAGGAAAACCTGGTTACCATAGAGGATAATAAAGGCGCCACGATTAAGTCCTTTACCCTGGAAGAAGTCATCAATTATCTGGAGATCCGCGAGGTTCTGGAAGGGCTGGTGGCCCGGAGCGCCGCCAGGAGTATCGACAGTGAAAGCCTGGCAAAGCTAAAAGGCACTCTGGATCAAATGAAGCGATTTCTTGACAGTAATGAGCTTGATAAATACTCCGGACAAAATAAAGAATTTCATGCCATCATCTATCAGTCTGCTTCGAATCAACAAGCCGTAGAGATCATTACCGTGATCCGCACTCAGTTGATCCGCTATCATTTTAGGACCATTCTGGTCCCGGGGCGGAAAGATACCTCCCTGGCGGAGCATATGGCGATTTATGAAGCATTGCGCCGGCACGATGAAGACGAGGCGGAACGAACGGTGAAACGCCATATCGCCTCTGTGCGTGACACCATTGAACAAAATTATCGATTCCTGGTTTAAGCCTAATTCCCCGGCGAGTGCCGGTTTTTTTTATCCTCGTTTTGCTGTTTGTTTTTTCTGATTTAGAAAAATAGTTAAACTATTGACAATGATACGAAAATAACGTACTCTAATTATAGACAATATTGTTGAACAATTTTGGTTACAAAAAGTTTCGTAATGGGGGTAACAACTATGCAACCAAAGATTGGATTCATTGGGTTTGGGGAAGCTGCTTTCAACATTGCCAAAGGATTGGCAGGGGAAGGATTAGCGGGAATTTATGCCTATGATAAGTTTTGGAATATCTCGCCCCAATCGGAATTGGTTCATAAGCGGGCTGCCGAAGCAAAGGTGACGTTGGCGCCCAGTCTCAAAGACCTGATTGAAAGCGTGGAAATCATTATTTGTTCGGTCAGTGCCAATCTGGTTGTTCCTTTAGCCAAGGAAAGCTTATCCTGGCTGAAACCGGGCCAGATTTACGTGGACTTAAATTCTGCCGGCCCGGATACCAAAGTGGAGGCCAATGACATTATCTCCGCCAAAATCCCGTTTGTTGATGTGGCTGTTATGGGAACCGTGCCGGGAAATGGCCATAAAGTGCCCATGCTGGCCTGCGGCGCCGGGGCGAAAGCCTTTGTGGAAGCCATGAATCCCTATGGCATGAATCTGACCTTATTGGAAGGCCCTGCCGGCAAGGCCTCGGCCTCGAAGATGTTCCGCAGCATTTTCATGAAAGGCTTTGTCACTCTGATGCTGGAAGCGGTTATCGCCGGTCATAAATACGGCATTGAAGACGATGTATTAAAGTCTATTGAAGAAACCCTGACCGCCGGGGATTTTAAAGAGATTGTCAATGGCATGCTGACCCGGGGCGTAATTCATTCTGAACGCAGGGAACATGAGATGGACGAAGTCATTGCCACTTTGAAGAGCTTGAAGATTGACAGCATCATGTCTGAAGCCACCAAAACCAAACTCAAATGGGTGACGGATCAAAAATTCAAGGAATATTTCAAAGGCGTGCCGCCGAAAGATTTCCATGACATTTTTGCGGCCATGAAGTAAAAAGGCTTGCCCCAAAATGATCGCCTATGTTCGGATTAGACCAAGAGAGGAGCTAATACCATGTCAAATGTAGGATTTCGGATTTATACCAGGGTCAATCGGCCGGCTAAAGAGCTGGTGGAGCAGTTTAAAGGCCTGCCGGCAGCCAATATTGCCGATGAAATGAACCGGCTGGGCTGCGTGGATGCCCGGATTAAGCCCCTGAACAGCACCCCCCTTCTGGGTACAGCCTTTACCGTAAAGGCCAGGGCCGGCGACAATCTGATGTTTCATAAAGCCATTGATATGGCCCAGCCTGGGGACGTGATTGTGGTGGACGGACAGGGGGATTTGACCAACTCCTTTACCGGTGAAATCATGATGCGCCAGGTTCTGAAAAGAGGTCTGGCCGGCGTTGTGGTCGACGGAGCGGTACGGGACGTGGATGCCCTGCGGGAGCTGCCTTTGGCTATCTACGCTGCCGGCGCCACTCCGAAAGGCCCCTATAAAAACGGTCCGGGAGAAATCAACGTGCCGGTATCCTGCGGCGGCATTGTCATTAACCCCGGCGATATTCTGGTGGGGGATGGAGACGGCATTGTGGTCATCAGTCCCCCGGATGCAGCCGTGGTTGCCCAAAAAGCCAAAACCAAACAAAAGAAAGAGCAGGAGACCTTCCGGCAAATTGAGGCGGGAAATCTGGACCGGTCGGCCTACTCTGACGAGGCTTTTAAAAAGATGGGCTGCGAGTTTATCGACGATTATTGGAAATAACGGAGGCTGAAAAATGCAAATTACAACTCCTATATCTCAGGCAGTGATAGACTCGCTAAAGATCTATGATCAGATTACCCTTACCGGGATCATTTATGCCGGCCGGGACGCGGTGCTGCCCAAGATCGTCAGATTATACGAACAAAACAAACTGGCAGAAGCCGGATTGGACCTGCGGGGGACAGTGGTGCTCCATACGGCGGTGAGCGTGGCCGGGATCGGCCCCACCTCCAGCAATAAGCTGGAAATTGAAGGCTCCATCCCTCTCCTGTCGAAGGCCGGGGTCAAGATTCATCTGGGCAAAGGCAGCCTGAGCCAGGATACGGTCCGGTCCCTGCAGGAACATGGCTCTGTCTTCGCCGTAACGCCGCCGACAACCGCCCTGTTTAACGCCAAAATGCGTCGGCATCGGGTGGCAGCCTATCCGGAAGAAGGCATTGAAGCCTTTCACGAACTGGAAGTGGTTGAATTTCCGGCGATTGTTGCCATCGCCCACGGTCAGTCTATCTTTAAAGAAAGCGAGGCATGATCGCCATGAGCGTTCACGAAATCATTGATAAAGTAGCTGATACTCTCGTTCGCGCCAGCACTACGTTTAGTCCGGATCAAGAGCGCGCATACCGGTCAGCTCTTGCCAGAGAAACCAACCCCAATGCCCGCTGGGTGTTAGAAGCTCTGATTGAAAATGCTGAGCAGGCCAAAACGATTCGTTCTCCCCTTTGCGATGACACCGGTATTCCCCATGTGGTGGTTGAACTGGGGGCGGAAGCCCAGATGCCTAAAGGCTTTTTGCCGGCCGTGGAGCAGGGAATCGCCGAAGGATTGCGCCGGCTGCCCGGCCGGCCTATGGGAGTAAAAGGCAATGATATAGAGCGGATCACTCAAAGCGCCGGGCTGTATCCCGATTCAGACGGCGTGGTCATGGCGCCGGTTCAGCTGAAAAATGTGCCTGGCGACAAGATTAAGCTGACCGTGATCATGATGGGCGGCGGTCCGGAACTGCGGGGCAAAACCCTGCGGGTCTTCCATAAACACTCTTTTGATGTAGTAAAAAACGAAATGATCGACTGGGCCAAAGACGCCGTGGCCAAGCTGGGCTGCCAGCCCGTGACCCTGGCCTTCGGCATCGGCCGCACCAACCTGGAAGCCGCTTCCCTGGCTCTGGATGCTATGAAAGACGGCAGCTATGATGTGCAAAGCGAGTTTGAACAGGCAATTACCGACGCCGTGAATGGGACGGACGTGGGCCCATTGGGACTGGGAGGAAACACCTCGGTCTTAGGCACCTTTATTAAAGTGGGTCCCCACCGGGCCAGCGGCTTCAGGGTCATTTCCCTTCGGACCGGCTGTTGTGTGGATCCACGGCGAGCTTCCGCAACATTTTAAACGGAGTAGTCCGGCTGCACCGAGTTACATTGCGAAATATTTCCAATATTCTTATAGAAAATTTTGAGGAGGCAAGTACAATGTTCAGACCTGAAAAGCGAATGATATTCTTAGTGACCGGTCTTATGATCATTGCCATGCTGGTATCGGCATGCGGCGGCGCAGGCAACAAAGCTGCTGATGAAAAAACTTATCCCTCGAAACCAGTTACCTTTATTGCTCCTTCCGGCGCAGGCGGCGCTTTCGATCAAGCCTTGCGGGCTATTACCAAAGTCCTGAACTCCACCAAAATTGTGGAACAGCAACTTCTGGTGGAAGCCAAGCCGGGCGGCGGCGGTTCTGTATTCCTGGCGGAGTATGCCACCAACGATAAAACCAACGACTACAAACTGTTCCTCACCTCTCCGGTTATCCTGGTCAATAACCTGAAAAAAGAAGGCAGCACCCCTTTCGGTTATAAAAATACCACCCCGCTGGCCCAATTCTTCGTGGACTACGCTGTCATCGCCGTACGGGCGGATTCCAAGTATAATGATTTAAAAAGCTTGTTCAATGATATGAAAGCGGATCCGAGCAAACTGGCGGTTGCCGGCGGCAGCGCTCCCGGCTCGGTGGACCACCTGGCCATTTTGCTTCCGGCCAAGGAATATGGCATTGACGTTAAGAAAATGAAGTATATCGTCTATGACGGCAAAGCCGAGTCCATGGTGGCTCTGCTGGGCGGCAATGCCGATGTGCTCTCCAGCGTAACCGCTTCCGTGGCCAGCTACCTGGAAGCCGGTAAGATCAAGGTCCTGGCTGTGGCGGCGCCCCAGCGCCTGCCGGGCGTGTTTAAGGATGTTCCCACGCTGGGGGAACTGGGCATTGATGGCGATTTCGTCATTTGGCGCGGTGTTTTTGGTCCGGAAAAATGAGTGAAACCGCCAAGAAATACTGGAATGAAAAGTTCAAGCAACTGTCTGAATCGCCGGAATGGCAGGCTGAGCTGAAAAAGAACGGCTGGGATGCTGCCTATAAAGGTTCCGATGAGTTCAAAAAATCTCTGGACGAGCAAAATGCGGCTGTTCACAGCCTGTTATCCGAATTAGGGATGGCGAAATAAACATGAATGTTGGCCGGACCCAACACGGGCCAATCGGGCCTGTTAAGGTCCGGCCGCTTCAATGCAAGGGGGAAGGGGGCCATTATGGGCAAAAAGATGTTTGACCGCTTGGCTGGCGGCGCTTTTCTGCTGGTTGGATTGCTAGCTGTTGCCGGCAGCTTTCAAATTGCAGACAGCGCTTACGGCAGTAAGGTAGGACCAAGTATCTTTCCTCTCGGGTTAGGCGCAATTATTACGTTTTTGAGCCTGGGTCTGATTTACCAAACCTGTCAATACAAACAGGACACTAAGGCGAAAGCGGATCGAGACTATAAGAGACTGGGCCTTATGCTTCTGGCTCTGTGTCTCTATATTGCGCTGTTTGAAACCCTCGGCTACATCGTTTCTACATTTCTGTTTCTGTTGGCTGCATTCCAGATCATGGAGCGGTCCAAGCTATGGTTTTCCGCTGGCATCGCCGCATTTTTCTCCGTTGGCGCTTACTACTTATACGTGGTAATGCTGCACGGTTCTCTGCCGCCATTTCCTTATTGGTAACACTCAGATAAAAGGAGGCATTTATGGAAACGCTTCAATTTCTTCTCGATGGCTTTGCTATAGCGCTGCAACCTCATAACATCGCCTTTGCTTTTATCGGCGTGTTTATCGGCACAGCGGTCGGCATTTTGCCGGGTCTCGGGCCGTCCAGCGGGATTGCCCTCTTGATACCGATCACTGCTGTGCTGACCGGGGGACTGGACGCCCAGGCTGCGGCTACCAGCGGCATTATTATGCTGGCCGGCGTTTTTTACGGCGCCATGTACGGCGGATCTACCACTTCCATCTTACTGAATACCCCGGGCGAGTCAGCGTCGGTCATCACGGCTATCGACGGCTATCAGATGGCTAAGAGAGGCCGGGGCGGGGCGGCGCTGTCCATTGCGGCCATCGGGTCCTTTATCGCCGGTATGTTTGCCCTGCTGATGTTGTTGATCCTGGCCAGGCCTTTATCGGAGCTGGCGATTCAATTTGGCCCCACGGAGTATTTTTCGCTGGTAGTCTTAGGGTTAGCGGCTGTGACAGGCTTGGCGGGAAAATCCATGATAAAGGCATTAATCATGATGACTACCGGCTTACTGGTTTCCACCATCGGCGTGGATGCCCTGACCGGGGTGGGACGGTTTACCTTCGAGATCCCTGTGTTGTATCAAGGATTTGATTTTATTACCTTAGCGGTGGGATTCTTCGCTTTAGGCGAGGTATTCAGGGCGATCCTGCATAAAGATGAGGCTGAATCTGTCGCCAAAATCGACCACCTGCTGCCTAGCCGCGAGGAATTCCGGGCCAGTGCTCCGGCGATTGGCCGGGGATCTTTGCTGGGCTTCTTTATCGGTATTTTGCCCGGCGCCGGTCCGACCCTTTCGTCCTTTATGTCCTATACTCTGGAAAAGAGAGTTAGCAAAACCCCTGAACGGTTTGGCAAAGGGGCCATCGAAGGGGTAGCCGGTCCGGAATCGGCCAACAATGCCGCCAGCGGCGGCGCGATGATTCCCCTGTTGGTTTTGGGGATACCCAGCTCAGCCACTACGGCTGTGCTCATGGGCGCATTTATCATGTATAATGTGCAGCCGGGTCCCCTGCTGTTTGAAAAATATCCTGATGTGGTATGGGGTGTCATCGCCAGTATGTTTGTCGGCAACCTGATGCTCCTGATTTTGAATATGCCGTTGATCAAGATTTTCGCCAAGCTGATTGAAACGCCGGCTAAATACCTGCTGCCGATGATTCTGGCCATCTGCGTATTCGGCGTATATGCGGTTCAGGTGAACCTTTTCAGCCTGGTGCTGATGCTGGTCTGCGGTGTATTGGGTTATTTGCTGGGGCAAAATGATTTCCCCGTAGCTCCCTTGATCTTAGGAAGGGTTCTGGGGCCCATGCTGGAAAACAATCTCCGTCGGGCGCTTACTTTGAGTGACGGTGATTTTTCGATATTTGTGACGCAGCCCATTTCCGCCCTGCTGCTGGCTATCGCCGCAATGTGGATTCTGATTCCGGTGCTGCTGAAGATGCGGGGTAAAAAAGTGATTGTGAATGAGGACGCGTAATGCAATAAAAATAGGACAAGAGCTCCTGGCCAGCTTCGCCGGGAGCTCTTGCTCTGTTACGCAGGAACTGTTTAACTGCAAAGTTTATCCGGGCGACAGAACACCGGAGTTTGAACGCGTCAATACTGTCCTAAGCGACAAATATAACCTTACGAACCTGCCGCTATGCGTTCATAACGGCACACATGTGGATGCACCTGATTTTGCGGGATCAATACGATTAAGGTTGTCAGCTTTTTTCATCCGGGCGTATAATAAACATAGAAAATTGACTCATATCTAACGGAGGTTGTCTATGACCGCTTTTGAAACCTTTTCCCCCTATCAGCGCGCCATTGCCAAAGGGCATATCTGCTCCTGCGGTACGCCCTACCAACACCTGAACAAACCGGTGATTGCCGTGGTCAATTCCTGGAATGAGATTGTTGCCGGTCATGCCCATCTGCGAGAGCTGGCTGAACATGTAAAACAGGGCATTATCGACGCCGGCGGCTGGCCCCTGGAGTTTAATACCATTGCCGTTTGCGACGGCATTACCCAAAGCCATGAAGGCATGAAATACGTACTGCCCAGCCGTGAATTGATCGCCGATTCCATTGAGGTTATGATTAAGGCCCATGGGATGTTTGACGGCATGGTGCTTCTCGGCTCCTGCGATAAAATCGTGCCGGCCATGCTGATGGCGGCGGCCCGGCTGAACCTTCCCGCCGTCTTAGTGACCGGCGGCCCCATGGTCAATACCATCAAGCCCCGGCAGTCCAAAGCTGCCAGGCAAGGGTTCCTGCGGGGGGAGGTGGATGAGCGGCAGTTGGTCGATGTCACCCTGCAGTATTACCCAACCCCTGGCATTTGTCCGTTTCTGGGGACCGCCAACACCCTGTGCATGGTTGCCGAAGCTCTGGGTCTGGCCCTGGCCGGGTCATCTACCCCGCCTGCCATGGGCAGCCGTCGCCGGGAAATCGCTTATGAAAGCGGCCGCATCTGCATGAAGGCGGTCAAAGAGCGGCGTCTTCCCCGGGATATCCTGACGCAAGAGGCCTTTGATAACGCCATCAGCTTGGTGCTGGCCATGGGCGGTTCCCTCAACACGGTGCTGCATTTGCCGGCCATTGCCCGGGAATGCGGGCTTGCGGTCACTCTCGGGGACTTTGACCGCCTCAGTCGGAAAATACCTTTTCTGACCCGCATTTATCCCAACAGCGACGAATATACGGTGGCGGATCTTGATCCGGTAGGCGGCATCCCCGCCATTCTGAAGGAACTGAGCCCGCTGCTGCATCTGGACGCTATCACCGTGGATGGGAAGACTTGGCGGGAACACCTGCATTGCGCCCAACCGGCAGACGGCGTAATCATACGGCCCTTGAAGGATCCTTTTTCCGGCGAAGGCGGCATCGCCGTCCTGAGCGGCAATCTGGCGCCTTTGGGCGCAGTCGTGAAAAGCTCGGCGGTTCCGGCTGATATGCAGATTTTTCAAGGCATCGCCCGCGTGTTTGAATCCGAAGAGGACTGTATGGAGGCGGCGTATCAGGATGCCATCCGGCCCGGCGATGTGGTGATTATCCGCAACGAAGGTCCGGTAGGCGGACCCGGCATGAGAGAAATGCACCGGGCCACCGAACTGGCCATTAAAATAGGCCATATCGCGATTATCACGGATGGACGCTTTTCCGGCGCCTCCGGCGGGCTGGTCATTGGTTACCTGTCGCCGGAAGCCGCCGCCGGTGGTCCCATCGGTCTGGTTGAAACCGGTGATAGCATCGAAATAAATATCCCGGAGCGGACACTGATTTGGCAGGTATCAGAAGAAACGCTGCAGAAACGTATTCATGAGAAAATCGAAGGCAAAAAATCGGAAACCGAGAGCCTGTTTCTGAAATTATATGCCGCAACCACCCTGTCGGCGGGCGAGGGAGCTGTCCGCAAGGAATTTGAATGATCAGAGAGGATTATGCAAATGGATGTTATTAAAGAATTAGTGAAAGACGTACCGCTGCCCCGGATGGTTAAAATCCACCAGACCTTTCCCCGCCCGCTTGTAAGTGACCTCCCCCGAACCATAGCCGAAGAGCTGGCCAAACCGGAAATTGCGGCAAAAATCAAGCCGGGCATGAAAATCGCTCTGGCGGTTGGCAGCCGCGGCGTTGCCCAGATTCCCACGATTGCTGCCTCGGTTGTGCGTGAACTGAAGGCCAGAGGCGCTCAGCCATTCATCGTGCCGGCCATGGGCAGCCATGGCGGCGCCACCGCTGAAGGACAGAGGGGAGTGCTGGCTGATTTGGGCGTGACCGAGGAAAGCGCCGGCTGTCCGATTATTTCTTCCATGGAAGTCGTGGAAATCGGCAGACTGGAAAGCGGGCTGCCCGTCTATATTGATAAAAACGCTTATGAAGCCGACGGCATCATTGTCATTTGCCGTGTCAAGCCCCATACCGCCTTTCGCGCCGCTAATGAAAGCGGCCTGGTCAAAATGATCACCATTGGTCTGGGCAAGCAGAAAGGCGCCGAGTCCTGCCATTCTTACAGCTTCAGGTATATGGCGGCCAATATTGTCGCCATGGCCCGCATTTCACTGACAAAAGCCAATATCCTGTTCGGCGTTGCCTCGGTGGAAAACGCCTATGACGAACCGGCCAAACTTGTGGCCGTTCCCCCGGAAAGACTAATTGAAACCGACCGTGAACTGCTGCAGGAAGCCAAGGCCAATATGCCCCGGCTGCCGGTCAGCCAGATCGACCTCCTGATTATTGATGAAATTGGCAAGGACATTTCCGGCGACGGCATGGACCCGAATATTACCGGCCGCTACCCCACACCCTATGCCTCCGGCGGCCCGGAAGTCAATAAAATCGTGGTGCTGGATCTGACTGAACGCACCCATGGCAACGCCAACGGTATGGGTCATGCCGATTTCAGCACCCGCAAAATGGCGGCGAAAATCGATTATCCAAAAACTTATGCCAACGCCCTGACCTCTCGTGAAGCGGGCGTCGTCAAACTTCCCGCCATTTTGGACGATGACCGGGATGCCATCAAGGCCGGCGTTAAAACCTGCTATGCGGATGAGGCCACCGCCCGGGTGGTCCGTATCAAAAATACGCTTCATATGGGCGAGTTATGGGTCTCAGAGTCGTTGGCGGAAGAAGTCGCCAAACTGGAGAGTGTCACCATTGAAGGCCAACCGGAAGAAATGCGGTTTGATGCTGAGGGAAACCTGCTTAGTGAAACCCATTGACGGGTTGCCGTACCTTCCGGAAGATTAAACGC
>NZ_AFGF01000100.1 GCF_000219125.1 Acetonema longum DSM 6540 | reverse complement strand
ACCAAAACGCCCTGATCTATAGCGGCGGCAACCTAAACCTCAGCCTCACCCAAGACCTCACCAACCAAACCGCCACCCTCGCCGCCGCCGGCCAAACCCAAATCAACGCCGCTGCCTTCGCCAACACAGCCAACGCCCTTCTCTACAGCGGCTGTGACCTCACCCTCAGCGCCGACCATAGCCAAAACCAGACATCCACCCTCAAAAGCGGCGGACTCACCCACATCAGCGGCCAAACCTTCACCAACCGGCAAGGCGCCTACCTCCTCAGTGAAAACGACCTCACCCTCCACGCCGCAGAACACCTCCTCAACCAAGGCTCCTCCCTCAACAGCCAGGGAACCCTCACCGTCACCGCCCAAGAAGCCATCAATCAGGAT
>NZ_AFGF01000099.1 GCF_000219125.1 Acetonema longum DSM 6540 | reverse complement strand
TTTATACATATGCGGAGGGATCATGATGAAAGATCGGAGTTGGCTGCGATGGAAGCAGAAGCCGGGAAACACCGGAGAGCGGCAAGGCCCGGGAATGACGGCTCAATCTCCGCCGGATAGACCTGTGAGGGCTAGGCGGCAGGTCAGCCTGTTGACCGAGACGGCGCTGCTGGCTGCATCGATCACCGTTACCGGGGCAGTCAAGCTGCCTGGCCTGCTGCCGGGCACGGAGTTTCAGCTGTCAGCGCCGCTGGCGGTGGCGATATGTGCGGTTTTCGGCTTTAGCCAGTATATCCTAGCCGGGATGATATCAAGTATCGCGGGCTTGATCTTAGGGACCCAGAACTTGCTGAACGTAGGTATCGCCCTGGTTTTCCGGCTGAGCGCCGGCAGTCTGCTGGCAGTGTTCAGCACCGCCTGGCCGGTGGTGACCATTGCCGGACCAGTGGGATCGACGGTTGCCAGGCTCAGCCTGTCTCTGATCCTGGAGCAAGCCACCCTGCCGCTGGTGATTGCCGCCTTGCCAGGTATGGTATATACGGCTCTGACAGCTTGGCCTTTGACTCTGCTGCTGAGACGCGTCCTCAATCAGGCGAGAAGGGTGACGGACTATGTTATACAGCGTTAGAATGCGGGCGGCTCAGGGAGGGACTCACGAGGACGGCGGCAGGCATATCTCTGGAGCGGAACGGCTGGTTCCGGAGTCCGGTATCGGGGAGGCAGCCGATGCCATGCTGCGGCGGGCCATGAATCACAGCCGGGGTAAAGCTGATTTTATCAATATTACGGTGGAAGCTATGCCGGGTCCCATGCTGCGAATTCCGCTGCCGGCAGTGGAAACCCTGAATTTTCCAGACATCTTTTCCTGCCGTCTGGCTGCCAGACAGCTGCTCGTCGATAACGGGATTGCTGCGCCGGCTGTTGACAGCGGTTTTGCCAGCCTGGACAGTTTGGCGGACAGCATGCGGGGCGCTATGCTGCTGTGCGCTAAGACTGGTATCCGTCTGGACCAAGCCGGGATGCGGGGAGTGAGAGTATCTCGCCAGGACTGCAGTGATAGGGAGGCTTATGCCGCTCACTTGCAATCGTTAGGTCTTAGCGGCGTTCATGTGCGGGAAGCCTTGGTCCTGGCCAGTAAGGTTCTGGCGGCGCCTGGCGTTGCAGCGGAGTTGTGCTGGTCGGACGATCCGGAGTATACGGCCGGTTATATCTCAGTCTGTCGCCGCTATATACGGCTGCCCCATTTCAAACCTTACGGCAGTCCGGTGGGAGGACGGGTGTTCTTTCTGGAGCCCGGCTGTGATGTCGACACAACCATTGAATTTTTACAGAATCAGCCGGTTTTGGTTGATGTGAGGTGAAAAGGATGAATAAATGGGCCCAACAAGTGGATGAGATCAGGCGGCTCTGGTTGTACCGCCAGCCGGTGGTATATTTGCCTTTGAGTGCAACGATAGCGGAACAGGCCGGGAAGAAGTATTTGATGCTGGCTTCCAACAGCTATCTTGGCCTTACCCACCACCCGGCGGTGCGGCAGGCCGCCATCGAGGCGGTGCAGGCTTATGGCGCCGGCTCCGGCGGGGCTAGGCTGACTACCGGGACTCATCCGTTATATCCGGCTCTGGAGAAAGACTTGGCCGCGTTTAAACAGAGAGAGGCTGCGTTGGTCTTTAATACCGGTTATATGACTAATGTAGGGGTTATCAGCGGTTTGGCCCGGGCCGGGGACGTGATCTTCAGCGATGCCTGGAATCATGCAAGCATCATTGACGGCTGCCGTCTTGCCCGGTCTGAGACAGTTGTCTACCAACACGGTGACGTGGAAGATTTGCGGCAGAAGCTGCAACAGACACCCTGCAGCGGCAAACGTTTTATCATTACCGACGGGGTATTCAGCATGGACGGCGATATTGCGCCCCTGGACCGGATTGTCCCATTGGCGGAAGAATATGATGCCTGCGTCATCGTAGACGATGCCCACGCCACCGGTGTGATCGGCCCGGGAGGCCGCGGGACGGCAGCTTACTTTGGTCTGAAAGGCAGAGTTCAGGTGGAAATCGGCACCTTAAGCAAGGCTTTGGCAGCTGAAGGCGGGTTTGCAGCCGGCGACGAGTCGCTGATTGAAATCCTGGCCAACCGGGCTCGCAGCTTTATCTTTTCTACGGCTCTGGCTCCGGCGACAGTGGCTGCGGCCCATGCGGCGCTGCGGCAGTTAATCGCTGAACCGGAAATGGTTGACCGGCTGAGGGAAAATGCCATTTACCTCCGGAGCAAGCTGGCGGCCGCGGGGTTTACCGCTTTACCCGGCGATACGCCCATTATCCCTGTGATACTGGGCCGGGAGGAAACCGCCCTGGACATGGCGCGGGCGCTGCAGGAAAGAGGCGTGATCGTGGCCGCCATTCGTCCGCCAACCGTACCGCCCGGCTCCAGCCGGCTGCGGCTGACGATAACGGCAGAGCACCGGCAGCAGGACCTGGATAAGGCCGTTGTCGCGATGCAGGAAGCGTGGTCAAGTCTGAAACAGGGAGGAAACGGTGTATGACAGGTATATTCATTACCGCAACTGATACCGAAGTAGGAAAAACCGTCATTACCGGAGCGATTGCCGCCGGGCTGAAACAACGCGGCTTGAATACGGCAGTATATAAGCCGGTTGCTTCCGGCGGCGTGAGAAACCGGGAAGGGAAACTGGATTCCGAGGACGCAATGTTTTTGCAAAAAGCAGCGGGGCTGCCGGAGGCTGAGCGCAACAGGATCACACCGCTGGTGCTGGAACCGCCCCTGACGCCGGCAGTAGCGGCCCGGGAGTCGGGAGTTACCGTCAGGGTGGCGGATTTGACCGAGGGATACCGGCAGCTGGCGTCTGACTATCAGGTAGTCCTGGTAGAAGGGGTGGGCGGAATTGCCGCTCCTATCTGGCAGGAGTATCTGGTGGCTGATTTTATGGCCGGGCTGGGTCTGCCGACGGTGATTGTCGCCAGGCCCAACCTGGGAACCATCAATCATACCGTATTGACGGCGTATTATGCCCAAAGCAGAGGGATACCCGTGGCCGGCATTATTATCAACGGCTGGGATGGCGTCAGCGGCGGTATCCTGGAACGTTCCAACGCCGAATATATCTCATCCCTGACCGGCCTGCCCCTTCTGGGAAAGTTTCCCTGCCGGGAGGAGATCAGCGTACCGGAATGTCGCACCGAAGGACTGGCTGCGCTGGCTGAACAGTACCTGGATTTGGATAAAATCGCAGCGATCGCTTTAGACACCTTGAGTGACAAGTGACTCAGTGAACAAGTG